>SLDG01000018.1 GCA_007125355.1 Balneolales bacterium
ACTACTTCTTCCTGCTGGTCAAGCCTGAGCTCTCCTTTATCCCCGCCAACATTGGCCCAATTTCTACGGACATCTGATTGTATAGAAACGTCAGTACCAACGGATACATCTGCAAGATCGGCGCTCATAGAATATGCAGCCCTGGCTCCCCATACTAAACGATCAACCTGAATCCACGCAAAACTAAGTGGATTCTGGAGTTTTCTTGCGATTGCGTAACTCTGTACCCTGAAATCAGATTGATTAAAAAATATGCTGTAATCGATACCAACCTGCCCATGACGGGTTATTTTTCTGGCATTTTGGTTGATGTTTGCCATATTTGCCTGCGAGGGATTCTCATTAAACTGATCGATAGTAAGAGATCCAGGATTATCACTAATTGGAGAATCAAGAAAAGCAGCGGTAACGCGCATGCGTGAATTATCTGTTAGTAGAATTAGGGCATTACCGCCAATCCTAAAGGCCTCAAATCGGCTATGATCTCTGTAGCCGTCTAAATAAGAGTGAGATGAATATAGGTGAAACTGATTTCCCCCCGCATTGAACCCAAGTTCTAAATCTGTTTTATAAAAACCAAAACTTCCTGCAGTAAAACGCCCCCTTGCAAAATTTTCCGGTATTGACGCATTCGTAAATAGAAGAAGCGCGCCACCACCGGCATTTCCCCAAAACCCGGAACTTGGCCCTCGTATCAGTTCTGCCCTTGAAATAAAAGACGGATCAACCAAACTCATAATGGCTTGTCCATCTGGCATAGTTAAAGGAACACCATCCAACAAAATATGGACTCCCCTCACCCCGAATGCCGCGCGCCACCCCATTCCTCTTACCGAGAGCCTCTCCCCGACAGCAAGATTGTGCCGGTTATTAATCCATAGACCGGGAATTCCAGAAAGTGCTTCTCCAAGGTCTACGCCTGCTGTAATGTAGCGTCTGTGTTCATCTATATCTCTTATGCTTACCGCAAATGGCGCCCTATCGGGTGTTTCTGTTACTCTTGATGCTTCGATTCTCACATCCATTAGTTGCATCCTGAGTGTATCTGCATCTGCTTCAGAATCAGAGTTAGGAATAGTAAACAGAGAAGTGAACAACAATAAGAGAACTGTCATGTCAATAAAAAAATTAGATTAATAATGAGGCCTTGAGATGATGTGTTTAACAAAAATATACCGGCAGATAATTCAAGGCTGCAGTAAAGACATATTTTTTTTGTAAAAGATACATTCAAAACTTAATAATTATGGCATAAAAGCGCTTGCAAAGTTCAATCATAACAATAGATTATATTTTGAATACAGACATCAGATTTTACTTGATAAATCCCTCTATAAATAGTAGATTAAGGGATAAAATTTTTAACCAAATGACCGCATTCATATTATTACAGCGGTTCAACCATAATCATAAAACATTATATTCTCATGGCAAAAATTAAAGTAGGTATTAACGGTTTTGGGAGGATTGGAAGACTTGTTACAAGAATTATCCTTTCCGATTACAGTGATAAGATTGAAGTTGTTTCAGTAAACGACCTTACAAACGCAAAAACACTTGCCCATTTATTTAAGTATGACTCCGTTCATGGCCGTTACCCCGGTACAGTAACTTCAGATGGTGACTTTCTTGTAGTTGACGGACAAAAAATTAAAGTTACAGCAGAACGTGACCCAGCTAATCTTTCTTGGGGCAAAGACGGCGTTACAACAGTTGTAGAAAGTACCGGATTCTTCACTAAAAAAGATGATGCTGCAAAGCATTTGAGTGCCGGCGCAAAAAAAGTAGTTATTTCCGCACCTGCAAAAGGCGATGTTAAAACTGTTGTTCTTGGCGTTAATGATGGTGATATCAGTGCCGACCACGACATTTACTCAAACGCGAGTTGTACTACTAACTGCCTTGCACCAATGGTTAAAGTTCTTGATGAAGCCTTCGGTGTAAAAAAAGGATTCATGACTACCATCCACGCTTATACGGGTGATCAGGGAACCGTTGACGGGCCTCACAGTGATCTCAGGAGAGCTCGTGCTGCAGCTATTAACATTGTACCAACCACAACCGGTGCTGCAAAAGCTGTAGGGCTCGTACTTCCACACCTCGCAGGAAAACTTGATGGTGGCGCGGTAAGAGTACCTGTAGCAAATGGTTCTATGACAGACTTTACATGCGAAGTGGAAAAATCTACCACTCTTGATGAAGTTCAAGCCGCTTTCAAAAAAGCAGCTGAAGGACCACTCAAAGGTGTACTCGAGTTCTGTGATGAGCCTATTGTTTCTACTGATATTATAGGAAACAAGCATTCGGTTATTTACGATTCAGCCATCACCAAAGTAGATGGAAACCTGGTGAAAGTAGTCGGCTGGTACGATAACGAAGCAGGTTATTCTGCCCGTACAGCAGATCTCGTACTCAAACTAGGATGATAATAACCAAGGTTATTTTTTAATAAAAAGGCTTGTTTCTACAGTAGAAGCGAGCCTTTTTAATTCAGAATGTTTGAATTCAGAGTTCAGAATTAATCTGCGCAAATCCCCGTGATCCGCGTGAAACCAAATATTACCGGGTTCACGCGATACAGATTACACGACTTCGGTTCTATATCAAAAACATAGAAGCTGCGAATTATCTGAGGAATGAAATTTTCCATATTCATAATCAAATCCACCAAATGAATTCAAATTTCAAGCTTACATTCAGCTTCATTCTGATTATATTTAGCAAAGCAAAACTCTTCAAGCTTAACTAACCTGATTATGTTTCACCAACTTTTATCAAATCGCAGCTGGATTGCCGCAGGTTTTATCTTTGTCCTTTTTATTGGAACCGCCTGTCTGATACTTGAAGAAAATCCAGTAACAGGTAACCGTAGAGCACTTGGATTTACCTGGGAGCAAGAATTGCAAATTGGAAGAGAATCCGACGAGCAAATTATCGCTGAATTTGGTATGTATGATGATCCTGTTGTCGCCGATTATGTCAATACATTGTCAAAAAATATTCTGCAACACAGCCACATGCGCCGTGAAGGTACATCCCAACAATTTTTAGACACTCCATTCACATTTCGTGTATTAGACAGCGATGTTGTTAATGCTTTTGCCCTACCAGGCGGGTTTGTTTACGTTACACGCGGCCTTATGACACATTTGAACAATGAAGCACAATTGGCAGTTGTTATTGGCCACGAGATAGCCCACGTAGCTGCAAGACATGCGTCCCAGCGCGTATTTACACAACAAGCCGGTTCTCTTCTACTGATTGGCGGAGCTGTTTTGGGACAGGAACTTTTCGGGATGTCGGCCGATAATATTTTAAATATTGGTGGAACCGCGGCCCAACTTTTATTTCTAAGCTACAGCCGAGAGGCTGAACGTGAATCAGACAGACTTGGGGTTGAGTATGCCGCCATGGAAGGCTACAATGCAAGCGAAGCCGCTGAATTTTTCAGATCACTTCGCCGCCTGTCTGAAAGATCCAGTCAGGTTTTGCCAAACCACTTGTCATCACATCCCGATCCCGGAGATCGTGAAGCATCAATGCACTCACTCTCTGAAATTTGGAGAGATAGAGGTTTTCCGCAAACCATTATCCGCGAGCAGGAATATATGTCGATTATTGACGGGATGACTGTGGGTGAAAATCCCAGAAATGGGTTCATGCAAAACAGTGTGTATTACCATCCTGAGCTAAAGTTTCAGTATCCCGTACCATCGGGTTGGAGATTGGTAAATCAGCCGACTCAGGTAGTCGCTTTTGAGGAAAATCAACGGGCGGTTTCTATTTTTAGATTTGCTCAAGGTGCAACTAATGCGCGTGAGGCCGTAGAACAATTTATTAATCAGGATGGAATTAGTGTTATAAATTCATCAAGAAGAGATGTAAACGGAATTAGGGGTCATCGTGCCATTGGAACTGCTACCGGTAGCGATGGAACTAACTTGAAGTTTATGGTTCAGGGCCTGGAGTATGAAGGTAATATTTTCAGGTTTTTGAATTACTCATCTGAGAATGACTATGGAAGTTTTGAATCTTCTTTCAATCTAATTGCTAACGGTTTTAACAGGCTTGATGATCCAGAGATTTTGAATATCCAACCAGTCCGAATTCAAGTAGTAGCTGCTCCCCGAACGGGAAGATTCGAAAGCTTTTTACCAGCAGAAATGCCATTGGGGATGACCAAAGATGCGTTTGCAATTATGAATCAGCTGGAGTTAAATGATTTTGTAACTATTGGGCAATTACTAAAACTACCTGTTCAATAATATTTTTTTTATCGATGAAAATGAGTCATTCATCGTAATCATTGTAAAACCATTTAGATGATTATTATAATTACTAACAGTAAGTAGTAAAGGTCTCTATCATATTTTATGAGTATATAAAAAGGCCTGTATTGGGTTTTTATAAAAGAATACCCATTTCCAGATAAGAAATAATAGCAATCTAAATTAGCAAACATTGGTATCCCTCTTAGTTGGGTTTAAGTAGTAATCAGGATCAAATAAACTAATTGCAAATAAACCGTTGTAGTAACCTCAAAAAGCCATAACTTATTCCAGAGTTAGTTTAAATAAGATATTTGTCCGTTTAGCAAACATTTTTGAGCAGCAATGTATCAATTAGATTATTCGTCTGAGATTAACCCGTTTAAGGTGGGAATACATGAGTAAAATGCTTGCATTAACGGGGATAACGAATGATCGCAACACAACGAATGGAACAAGAAAAAATCTTAGAGGGACTCGCATATGCCGAGCAAAATTACTGCAGTGACGATGAAACGCATCTGCGTTACGATAAGCAGTTATTAAAAGAAAACTTTGACCTTAACGGTAAAAAGGTATTAGATTTTGGCTGTGGAATGGGTAGTATGATGTTATGGTACAGAGCCAATTGGGATTGTGAGGTGCATGGCATTGATATAGACAAGAACCATATTCAGATTGCGAATAAAATTCTTGAAAAATTTACCATGACAGGAATTTCTATTGAACTTAAAAACATCTTACTTAATCCACTTGATGATAAATATGATTTCATCTCAATGAATGATGTAGTCGAGCACATCCAATATCCTTTTCTTGAAAATATTTTCCCTCAACTGGAAAAAGCACTAAATAAAAATGGTAAAATATTTATCTCATATCCACCTTGGCAAGGGCCGTTTGCATCGCATGTTGACCATGCCGTTGGTTTTTCCTGGTGTCAGGTATTACCCGACAAACTCTTACTAAAACTCATTGAGAGAAATAACCAAACATTAGTTGGCGAAATTGAACACGACCTTGTTGATGTTTACCTTGGTTTGAATAAAATTACTCACAGAAAATTAGTAAAGTTGATTAACAACACAACAAATCTGAAAGTAAGTCTCCGAAAGAACCATTGCATGCTCAACAAAATTAAACCATTCAAGAATATGAACTTCTCATGGTTTCCTTTCAATGTTTTAATTACTAAAGAGTTTTTGGTTCTTGAGCACAAGTAACATAATTGAATGCCGTCTAAAGTTCAGGGTGTTTAAAAAAAAATCAATATTCCAATGTTTAAATCATTTAAACAGGGAAACGCTAATTTGCTCAAAAAAGCCCCTTTTAGCTATATTTAAGTGATTATAACGATATTATTCATTTCTTAAATTAAGCTATTATTCATGACTGTTAAACAAAAAATAGATGCCGGTAAGGTACATCAGGTACTCGGAAAAAGGCTATTAACTGACGGTTTTGATATGGTGCTGGATCTTGAATCAAGCAAAGGGCCTTATCTGCACGACGCTAAGTATAACAAAACATATCTCGATTTTTTTACTTTCTTTGCTTCAAACCCGATTGGCATGAACCACCCAAAACTTGTGGATGAAGCCTTTAAAGAAAAAATTGGGCGAGTTGCTTTACACAATCCTTCAAATTCAGATGTCTACACTCGGGAAATGGCAGAATTTGTGGATACATTCAACCGTGTAGCCGCTCCTGATTATATGCCTTACGCCTTTTTTGTAGCCGGTGGTGGTCTTGCTGTCGAAAACGCCCTGAAAGCCGCTTTCGACTGGAAAGTGCAGAAGAATTTTGAGAAGGGTTATCGCGAAGAAAAAGGCCACATGATAATGCACTTCGATCAGGCTTTTCATGGTCGCACCGGCTATACAATGTCGCTTACCAATACAGAGCCTAATAAGGTTGCATTATTCCCTAAATTCAAATGGCCTCGGGTATCTAACCCGAAGATGATGTTCCCGATGAATGACGAAAATACCCAAAAAGTCATTGAGAGTGAGAAAGCAGCTATTGCACAGGCAGAAACCTATTTTGAAATGCACAAGGATGATATAGCAGCTATTATTATTGAGCCAATACAGGGTGAAGGTGGCGACAATCAGTTCCGTCCGGAGTTTCATAAAGAATTGCGCAGGCTTGCTGACCAATACGAAGCTTTACTCATTTATGATGAAGTTCAAACAGGTGTTGCCCTTACAGGTAAATTCTGGTGCCATGAGCATTACGTTAAGCCTGATATTCTCGCTTTTGGAAAAAAAGCTCAGGTATGTGGTATCCTTGCCGGACACCGACTTGATGAAGTAAAAACGAATGTATTCAAAGTATCTTCAAGAATCAACTCAACCTGGGGTGGCAATTTGGTAGATATGGTCAGATTCCAGCGATATCTTGAAATTATAGAAGAAGACAACCTCGTTGAAAATGCTGAGACTGTCGGAGCTTATCTGCTCGACAGGTTGACAAAATTTACCGAAGAATTTGAGTATGCTTCAAATCCACGTGGTAAGGGACTTATGTGCGCATTCGATATGCCAGACCAACATGCAAGAAACGCATTCACTGCTGGGTGTTATAACAACGGCTTGCTAATTTTGCCATGTGGACCAAAATCAGTCAGATTCCGTCCGCCACTTATTTTAACCAAAGAGCAGGTTGATGAGGGTTTCGAAATTATGGAAAAAGCATACAAAGAAGCCGTAAATCGTTGTCCGGTTGTAGGAGCAAGAAAAAAGCAACTTAGCGAAAACGGAATTGCACCGGAGTTTAAGAGCGAGTAAATAAAATCTACAATCTCAAATATCAAAAGGGAACTCATATAGATATATATGGATTCCCTTTTTTTTGATGATATGACCTTCAATAAATAAGACTTTATTCCTTACGAATCATATTAAAATGACAGCTTTGGGGGGAATTAAAACCATCATTCTACCAACGAAATAACTATGATTTTATTCGATTTATAGCTATTTTCTAAGACATACAATCCTTCACAAATTCTATCTGATATGTCATTCGAATTATTATTACTTATTGTTGGGATTATCCTGGTAGCAGTGTCAATTTTTTGGGGTATAAAAATCAGTGCAAGCCGCACCGGAATTATTACCATTGTTACTTTAGGAGTTATTGGAGTTGGCCTGATTAGTTATGGTGGTTTCACCTATGGCTTACTAAATCAAATGGGCCAGATGGAGCATTTTGAAAAAGCTTCAAGACTTGTAGTTGAACAACCTGTTCAGAGAGTTCAGGTAATTTCACCAATAGAAGGTGAGCAAGTTAGTTGTCGGGTTCTTACAATGGGTGTTTATCCCGAAGGACATGATAAAGACATTTGGGTTATACTGCTACCATCAGACGATCGGTACTATCCGCAATCTGATCATACCAATACCTCCTTCAAACGAAATGGGGAATGGCAGGTAATTACCCGCTTTGGTGGTTCAAAAGACGAAGAATATGATTTAATCGTATTTGAAGCAGATGAGTCAGCGTCACAATTCTTTAGTAATACGATTGAAGAGTGGAAAAGTGCATTATCATTTCCTGGTTTGGAATTAGATGAAATACCGGATACCGCTGTTGAAGTTGATAGAATTACAATCAGCTTAAGAGAAAATTGCAGAGGCGTCTTCTAAAAACCATTTTCGATTTCACTGTCTGCAGAAAATTAACCCGAATTAGTCGGAGCAGGCTTTGGTGAATAATCCGGGTTAATTCACAGGAATCTCAAGAAAGAAACTGGGCTCCGGTTAATCACTGAAGCCCAGTTTGTATTTTTGAACAAATTGTACATGATCAAGACAGCCCCGCAAAAACAACTATCTCATTTATTCATGTACTGCTCTTTGTAGCCCCTCATTACCAATTTCGGTGTTCGGTCTATTTTATAAAGCCCCCAATGTTTCTCGGGTTCAAGTGGTTCTGGCGAACCTTTCCATGGTTCGTCGAATGCCTCGAAAAAGAAGGTCAGGATCTTTTCCTTATCGGTCCATGCCATCAATTTTTCATAATATATTTTTTGATATGTTTCATTAACATTTTCAGGGTCAATACCGCGGCCGTTTGAATTCGTAGCCCATCCTGCCTCTGTAATTACTACGGGTTTGTGCGGGTATTTTCTTACCACCGAGTAATAATTATCTTTGGTATACGCCAGCGCTTCTTCGATATGTTTATATTCCCACACAGGGTATGTATGGATGGATATAAAATCTACTTCTCCTGTAAGCTTTTCGAGTTTAAATAACCATGGCACATAGTTTTCGCAAAATGTAACCGGTTGTTTTGCTGCTGCCTTAACCTGTTTAACATATTCCTGCACTTTATTTTCATGCACATAGTGATCTGTCCACTCTACACAAGCTTCGTTACCAACGGAAAGAGTAAAAATGATATCTGAATACTCATTAGCAAGTTTAATCAACTTATTTATTTTAGATTGATTAAGTGCGGCATTTTCTTCAAGCTCTTTTTCAGAAAAAACTCCGCCGCCCCACGGGCAGTTAAAGTTATTCATCTCACCTTCAATATAAGCACCAAGCATGAGTTTGAAATCCAGCTTTTCTTTTCGGATTACTTCGAGCGTTGTCATTGCATGCTCATCGCAATCGTACATTCGCAGATATTTCCAATGAGGCTGCATAATCAGCAAATCCTCTTTTACCTGCTCATAGGTAGGATATACCCCACCAGGATGCTGCCCATGCCTAAAACCCGAGTAACAGATCGCTCGAGCAGGGGCAACACCCAACATACTGAATGTATTCATTTTTAAAATTTTAGTTTTCCTTTACTGTCCCATATGCCCCAGTGTGCGCCAACATCACCTTCGGGACCCACTTTCCAGTCTTCATCGAAAGACGAGAAGTAGAATGTCTCAATATCATTTGCCTTACCCCATAAATGGGTATGAATGAAATATTTCAGCGCGTTAATATAAGATGGTTCAGCAGCCCCAAGTCCCTGACCATTACTTGGCCAACCGGTTTCAGTAATAATTACACGCTTTCCTGAACCGGCATCATTTGCGAGCTGGAACATATGGCGCATGTGATCTAAACTGTACTCAAATGGGGTACCTTCCCAATATGGATAACAGTTACAGAGTATTACATCACACATTTCAGAAATTCTCGGTTTGGTTACAAACTCGTAGTAAGCATCAACATAACCAACAGGGATTCCTGTTAATGCTTCTTTCACCTCTGCCATAAAACCAAGCAACTCATCTTCACTGAGATCGTGCCTGTAAAGTACTTCGTTCCCGACCGCTGCAACGTCAACAAATCCATCTTTAGCCAACTGTATAAGAGCATCGATTTCTTCACGGTTTTTATCCGGTTCGTTCCCTAACCATGCCCCAACGAGGGTTTTCATACCCATTTCTTTTGCAATTTTCGGGATGTTTTCGTTTCCTTCAATACAAGAGAAAGAGCGAACCCAGCTTGTATGTGGCTTCAGGATATTCATTCTTCTGCGAATTTGCTCGGCGGTAATAACATCTCCGGGCTTTTGACCTTCCTCATAAAGGCTATAACAAAAACCATGCACCCCATCTTCAAGAATTTCTCTGAATAACTTTTTTAGTTCATCTAATGACATTTCATTCAAAAGGCGAACCTGATCAGGAACATCTGTTCCCCTGAAAATTTGAAATCTATCTTTTCTATACGACATTTTTTGATTATTTGATTTATTTGTGATAGCGAAGAATTGTATTTGCACTCATAAATTAAATTACTCCTCTTCGACTAATTAGCTCTGCTTTTATTCTCTTGGCTTTTTCTTCTGTAAGATCATATCCCCACATTACCCAAATAGCCAATGCAGCGGTAAATGCAGGGATAAATATATCAGACAAACGCAGGTATGTCATCGTAGCCTCAGTTTGGGTTGCAGCATTTTGGTCGAAACCTACTAAACTCAGTACAAGACCGCCTAATACTAATGCAAGCGCTTGGCCAACTTTTACCATCCACCAGTAAATAGCCCCAAATGTACCCTCTTTTCTCGGCATACCATTTTTCAACTCGTCAAGGTCACAAACATCCGCAGTCATACTCAGCATAAGCGTAAACAAACCGCCAAGTCCGAATGCCATAAAAGGAATAGGCATAAACATTAACCACGGGTTATCCGGGCTAAACCCCCACCATTTTAGTATATATCCGATAATAGATAATGCTGTTGAAATAATAAATGCATTTCTTTTACCTGCATAATCGGAGATTTTAGATACAATTGGAATTACAAGAAATGCTGTGGTAAGCGCAGTTACAGTTGAAAACCACGCAGGCCAGTTACCTGCCATTCCATAATCGCCGTTAAACATATAAAAGACGATTATAAAAAAGCTGAATGAGGCTACCATTTGAAATCCATTAAATACCAAAAATGTTGCGGCACATAATCTTGCAAAAGGCTTATTTTTGGCAATTAAAACAATTCCCGCAAGCAAGTCTTTCAAGTTAGAGAAAATGGTTTTGAATGAGAG
This sequence comes from Balneolales bacterium, assembly GCA_007125355.1. Lineage (GTDB taxonomy): Bacteria > Bacteroidota > Rhodothermia > Balneolales > Cyclonatronaceae > SLDG01. The sequence goes on from SLDG01000018.1 coordinate 10,777, forward strand.
TTCTTTTCTATTTTCGATTTTCTCACTATCTATCCCTTTACAGAATATTGCCGGCAGCAACCCAAGCAGAACACAAGCTACACCTACGATTATTGATAACTGTCTTACGCCTGTTGCCTGGTCTGCAAATAAATCTGGATTAGCAACAAGTACCCAAAACCAGGGAACAATCATCCAGGCTATCTGTCCGATGGTTTGAGAAAACGCCATCAAACGGGTACGTTCGTTGTAGTCATCTGTCATTTCGTACCCAAGACCAATTAATGGTGTGGCAAACATGGTATTGCCAATCAAAAATACCATTGACATAATGAGGAAGTACCAGAAATTGTATGTCACAGAATTAGTTTCATCCATCTGCCATAAAAGAATGAAAAAAATACCACTCAATATAGCCCCAATAAAAACGTAAGGCCTCCTACGCCCCCATCTTGTATTTGTATTATCGGAGATGAACCCCATAATTGGGTCAGTTATGGCATCAAATAACCTTGGCAAGCCTCCCAATAAACCGGCCAAAAATGGATCCATTCCAAAGGCCGTTAACAGGAAGAACATGAATACCCCTAATGCACCCGGCAAAAGGTTCAATACCAAATGGCCGGAGCCAAAAGATGCCTTTTGCAGAAAGGGTACTTTCCCTCTATTTGTAACCGCTGAATCTGCCATTATTTATTTCTCTATGTTAAAGTTTAAGTCGAATCAGTACATTCTATTTTTTGTACTCGTAAAACGTTACTTTACATTGAATAAAGTTAGAGCACATCTAAAGAATCAATGATTTTTGTTAAGTAAGTATTAATTATCCGCACTCGCTTCTCTTGCTGCGAGGCGTTCTTTAATTTCTGCTAAAGTTGGCGGAACCAACACATCCTGAAGTAAAGAATCTAAATTCCCATTATATGTTTTGGTAATGGGCATTCCATCCCTTGTAAGTCCTTCAAAAATTCCCTCATCCACAAGATCCCAAATAGCAAACTTTGCCTGAGCCTGTAGGTTTATTAATCCAAAGTGATTTTCTGAACCCATCGGATTACCGGCATCTTTCCAGGGCTCATCAAAAGCTTCGAAATAAAAGACGGAGATGTTATTCTCATCTGACCAATCTCTAATCATCTGATGGTATAATCCCGCCTTATACTCATCAATAGCATTAGCACCATCTTCGCCATAATATTCATTTGAGATAGTAGCCCAACCGGTTTCACCTATATGTATTGGTTTTTCTACTCCAAGGCTTCGCATATAATCTACTACACTGTCAAATTGCATGACTGCATAGTCGAGCGACCGGTCCATTGCTCTGTGTACTTTTTCACGGTCAGACAGTTGATACTCATCTTCCGGTACGCCCCAAAATAATGGATTGTAATGAGTATCATGCATTGGATAGGTGTGCATAGAGATAAAATCTACAACCCTAATCAACTCATTTAGATCTTCGTTGTGATATTCTTCTCCGCCACCACCCCAGGATGCAAAGTTATCTGAGCTTGTTATCCAAAGTGTTTCTGGCAGTTCACCTTTGGCTTTCAAATCCTGTAAATGGTTTACCCAGTAAAGAATGATAGAGGGCTCTACATAATACTCAGTCGCCCAATGCACCATGGCTTCATTACCAACGGCAATAATTTTGACGATTTCAGGATATTTCTGCGCCAATTCAACTGCGCGTGCCATTTCGGTTATATTTCTTGGATCATCTACATCACGAATACGCTCGGGCTCATCGGTCCAGGCGTTTTTGGCATCAATCCATGCACCAAGCATTACATACATTTCGAAATCCGGATCCTCAGCCTTCATTTCACGAATGACTTTCAAGAGGTTTGCAGCTTCATCATAATGAACATTATAAGTACGCAATAGCCTGATGCCCATAGCCGAAAGAATTTTCATGTCTTCCCTAAGCTGCGCTAAAGTCGGCTGAATATCTCTGGTCGATTCCCTGTATGCTCCAAAAGAAATAGCACGATAATAAGGGTCACCCAGAATTTCTTCTGCCGTAATTTTTATGTTAGAAAAATCATGATCAGATGATTTTGAACAAGCAAACATTGTAACAATTATTAAAGTGGCTGCAATTACAATCTTTAATTTCATAATGTAATCCTCTTTAGTTAAGATGAGACTTTTTTAGAAAAACGGTCATTGATTTTACTACTCCGGTTCTCATAAATATTTTTTCACTTGTTGCTGCATCAAGCTTTAACTCGTTGAATTCCTTTTCGCTACCGTTTACCATCTTTACTTTAATACCGTCAAATTCTGTTATTTTGTAGATAACAGGAACCTGACAAAGTGAAAAACAAACAGCATTTTCTGGGATATCAAGAATTTCTCTTTTTTCATTCACATCAACGAATTCCATTTTTTCGGGCTTGGAGGTAAATTCTTGTTGTGTCAAAATATTTGGATTAAAACCTAATGTACCTTTTTCGATAGTAACTCCGAGTTCAATTAAACTCACGAGAATATCTTCCTTCACCTGTCCGGTCATTCCCGGTTGTTGCGCTCCTCTGTGGGCAGGTGTGTGCGAATATGCATCGGTTGGGAAAGCACCATGCAATTCCGGTGATTTGTGGATACCGATACCATCTCCAATTTGAGCAAAATGCGTATTCAGCTTGTTTAAAACAGAACCGTCTGCAGATAAATTTACCGCATTTATACAAACCTCTGCGACTGCCAAATGTAATTTCGATACCATGTGCCAGTAAATAGAGCCGAGACCCTCATAAGCGAAAAACGTACCTGAACGTCCGGTAAATGCTTTATGGTTAAATACCTCTTCGTATATCTTCAGAATCAAA
>SLDG01000022.1 GCA_007125355.1 Balneolales bacterium
ATGTGTTTGCGAACACTGCTTGCCAAGGAATGAACTTTCTGAATTGCCTTTTCAATGTCATGTACGTTCTTTTTATTCATTGCGTAATATGTCTAAACCAGTCATAGCTTTAAATATAGTATTCATTGCACGCTTGTCTGAATAAATAATCTTTAATGTATTGTCTTCTTTAATGGTTGTTTCATAAACAAAGTCAGGGATGATATGTTTAGAAATAAAAATGGTATATGACATACCGCCAACGAGAAAATTATAAGTTGTACCACCCTTAAATTTAGATCTTCTCGGTTGGGTAATTAAATCGGCAGGAATATCTTTATGATTCAAATAAGTAAAAATTAAAAACGGATATTTTGAACTCTTGCCAGGTTTTCCATTTAGAATCATTTCACCAATTATTTTCTCATAAGGCCCAAGATTTATTTCCTCAAAAAGCTTTCTTTTGGATATGCTTGATTTCCATAATATGGATAAAATGAAAAGCTTAAACGAAGTATAATCAATATCACCAATTTATAGAAAGCTTACACCGTTAACTCTTTTATTGCCCATTTTTAATTCGACACCACCTTTCAAAACGGATGCTCCGTATTTTTCATAGCGGCTTAAAACTTCATTTTCGCATTTTTCACAAAGAATGTGCTTATCAAATTCTCCAGTTTGAAGCTTTCCCTTCTTTTCAAATTGATTGTTTTTTGATTGTACAAGAAAGAAATGGTCTTCCTCTTTTTTTAAATCTTTATATAAAAAATTCGGAATGATATGTGATTTCTCACATAGTTTTTTTTCTTCATTACAAAGTTTACAGATTCCCTCTGCCATAGATAATTGACTTTACACATAACGGTTTGGCGGTTAAGCGGCGAGGCGAGCAATTTTCCAATACCCCGTAACGAAAACTCCTCCGCTTGAGCCGCATTGTTATGTTTTGAATTTACTGGATTTCGAGCTTTACCTTTTTTCCTAATGCCTTCGCATATTTGGTAAGCGTAGAAAGTTTGATATCCTCGGCATGGTTTTCCATTCTGGAAATTACCGATTTAGTAGTATTCAGCTTTTCAGCTACATCAGCTTGAGTTGCCCCCATATTTTCACGGGCTTGGCGAAGAATCACTCCAATTTTGAAATTGAGATATCCTTCCTCAAAATTATCTGCAAACTCTGGGCTTTCGGCTTTCTTTTGATCGATAAAAATTTCTAAATCATCTTTACTCATTGTTATTTCCTCCGGTAATAATCACGTTTACGTTCTTCAGCAGTTTCAATTTCTTGTTTAGGGACTTTATCTGTTTTCTTGGCAAAACCACTGGTTAAAACAATTAGTTTTGGTTCATCAAAAAGCCCAACAACCGAAAAGTATTGTTTCCAAGGGTTGCTCGAACTTCCCAAATATCATCGGTGCTTTTGAGCTTCTTCAAATATTGAGTGGGAACCTGTTCCAAATCACGAACAACACGGAGTGTCCAGGCCACTTTCTTTGATTGTTTGTCGGGAAGACTTTGTAAGAAATCTTCTACCGGACAATTCCCAGTTTCTGTTCGGTAAAACTTAATAACGCGCATAACCTAAAGTTAGCATATATGCGAACATTTGCAAATGAATTTTTTGCCGAGGAAAGGAAAAGATGTCAAAAAAAGAAGGGAAGTAAATGAAGAACATAACTCTGTCATTAGTAGCAGGCGGGGCTTGTTATTGGATTAGTATTATGAAGTAATTATCGCCGTCCCCTCGTCTCCGCTCAGGACAGGCTCTGAAGCATTGGTGGATTAGGCTCATAAAGGCTTCGGGATTGTGCAGGCAGTCCTTCGACTACACTGCGGGTTAGCATCGATGCCCTAAAAAAAGCAGAGGCCGCAGCTCCGCTCCCCGATAAATGCGGGGCAAAGCAGGATGACGAGGCTTTTTTAGCTTTAAATTTACAACTATTCTGAATTTATTAACTGTGCCTTGTTAGTTCCATAAGTAACAATCACACATCAATGCCCTGATAAACTCACGAATTTTCTGTATTTTGGTAAATATCATTTTAGTATTCTAATTTTATCAACATATTATGACATCCTTGATTATTTCGAGCCTTAAAAAGCAGGATATTTTTTATACCGATATCAAAACAACAGAGCATACATTCAGCTCTGATGAACCTGAAAACGTGGGTGGAACAAATAAAGCGCCTGATCCAGTAACACTGGCGCTTGGTGGATTAGGTGCCTGCACAGCAATGACGCTAAAGATGTACTATGAGCACAAAAAAGTAGAATGGGATCAAATTGATGTGCATATTCGCACTGTGGTTAAAAAGACATCTGCTGACGAGTTGCCCGAAGAAGAAAAGCCATTTCTGAATAACGGAAAAATTCGTTATGTGTACAAAGATATCCATATAAAAGGAAATATGGATGACAAAGCATTCGAGCGGGCTGAAGTTATTGCAGGGAAATGTCCGGTTAACCAAATGATGAACAAAAATGTGTATATGGTAACTACACTTCACAGGGCATAAAAAAAATCCCCGAATGGTTGGCTTATCGGGGATTTGAATAACCTTAGAATAACTGTCTACTTGTTATTCATAAATCGCATCCAGTCGCTGGAGGCGGAATCTGAATACACCACAGCGGTTTCAACTTTGCCGCTGTAACTGTGAATCATTTGGCTTATTTCCTGTGTCAGCTGATCAATCGAGTTTTTGATATGGGCGCTGTCAAAACCGCGCTCACCAAGATCAAGGACAAAATTCAACGAAACTACGCGGCTGAGTGCTTTTCCAAGCTCAACCAATTTACGCTGACTCAATGAGTAATCAATTTCGAAGTCAAGTACTTTTCTCACATAACCCGCAGATTTCTCGCTAAGCTCAAACGACTTCAAATATTCAAACAAGTTCGTGGTTTTTGCACGCCTCATTGATTTGATGACTGACTCACTAATCTGCTGATACAGAATGTCATTTGATCCTTCAAAAATCTGAAATGGGCGGCTGTCAACAATAGCTTTACCAGCGATATGATCAACTTTATAGCCTTTAGCTCCAACCAATTGCAACAATGACTGTGCTGCCTCTTGCATGTAGTCGGTCACGGTTGTTTTAATGGCATTTGCCTGCACATCCGCTCTCGAAAGATCAACCGTCATTTTGGCTTTTTCGGCTGTATAAGCGCACATGGCGGAAACCGTGGTAAAATAAGACTGCATTTGGGAAATACGCTCTTTTACCTGATCATAATTGATTAATGACTGGCCGCCAACAAACCTTTTCTCACAATGCTGAACAGCTTCATCCATCATTCTCTTCAAAAATCCGATCCCCATACCGGGGAATTGTAACCTGCTTCTGTGCAGAATATCCAGCATCATTTTTACACCGGTGGATTTTGGCTTAAGCTTGGATGTGGTATCCACCTCAGCATTTATGCGATTACGGCCGTAAGGCAACATGTAAAGTCCAAGGTTGTTGTACATTTCTTCAACCTGAATTCCATTATCGGCTTTTCTGTGGATAAAAAAATCGATGTCACGGGCAAGTTCGCCGTTGGCATTCTTCTTTCTTGCAGTAAGCAGCCAATAATCGGCCCAGCCTGTTAACCCTGCCCAATGCTTCAGGCCTTGGATACGGTATCCTTTTTCGGTTTCCTCGTAGCTTGTTTGCATGTGAAGCGCATCGGAACCGTATTTTGGCTCGGTTATCATCAGTCCGCCCATATTTTTCTTCCTGATGAAATTGCCAAACGCTTCCCGCTTCATGGGTTCCTGTCCATAAATACTGAGCGGTTGCAAAAATAACGCACCATTAATACCGGTCATGAGACTGATTGGCAGCGAATAATATGAGGCCGTTTCGAGGACTTTCAGACACTCAGCTACATCGCCTCCCCTTCCTTCAAATTCTTCGGGGATGAATACAGACAACGGGTTACACTCAAGAATATCCCGCATGATGAGTCCGGGCACACCCCGGTTCATACTGGTTTCTTTAAAATTTTGTTTCTCACCGAAAATTTCAGCTAATGTAGATCTGAATTTTTCAATGAATTGGTCAAAGCTTACGTTTGACAATGCGATAACACTATTATTCAAAATAATCCTGTTTCAGGTTACAATTTTTGTATCAATCAGCTTCAACTCCGGGAATGCTCTACACTATTTCCGAACATGCTGATATTGTGTATTGAAATGCAATTTCTGCACAAATCATTTCAAAATAAACAATTATGAATTTTTTTGTTCATTTTTTTGGATTTACAACGTAAAAAAATATTATTTGAGGGGATTAGGGGAGTTGAGGCGTTTAAAGCCTCGGCACCGATATCACAATAGTTTTATCACACTTGGGAGATTTCTCGGGTATACTTACCTGAACATGCTTTGAGACATTCGTCAAATTTTTAATTCATGGCACCTATCTACCCTCGAAATGACAGCTTCTGAGCTTCGGTCTTTGAGCTTTCATCTTTAATCTCTCTTAGCCTCAGCCTCAAAACCCAGGTGGTCTGCGATTATGGAAATTGGTAGCATTTTGGTAGGCCCTTGCAAGTGATAGCGGTGTTCCTTCATCGAACAAATGACCGTTTATGGTTATGCTTACAGGCATGCCTTCTTCAGTAAATCCATTTGGAATTACCACTGTTGGATGTCCGGTCAGATTGGTAATTAACAAATTTCCGCCAATAAAAGAGGGCGTTATGTACACATCAACATCGGAAATAGCTTCAGCCATTTGTTGCATCAAAAGGTGACGCACTCGGTTTGCCTGAATGTACTCTACAGCCGGGACAAAACGTGCGGTTCGCAATACATTTGGCCACGCATTTTTAATCTGCCTGACCAGTTCATCATCCATTCCCGTTCTCGTGAGTTCATCGAAAGCGGCGGCGGCCTCTACGGCAAGAACCAGATTGAGAACACCGGGCGGTGGAGCAGGCAATTCAATCGGCACCAAATTTGCGCCGAGCTCTCTGAATACTTCAAGAGTTTCCAAATCAAAATCACGGGTGGGATAATTTATTTCAAAAGCGGATGCGTGGTAACCGACTCTCATATTTTCGAAATCGAAATGGGAATCGTAGTTAAACGGCAACTCATATACTGTGGGATCAATGCCATCGGGACCGTATATGGCCTCAAAAACGATGGCAGCATCTTCTGCTGTTCGCGTGATCGGGCCAATTTTATCCATGCTCCAGCTGAGTGCCATTGCTCCGTGCCGGCTCACGCGACCGTAACTCGGACGAAGTCCGGTAACCCCGTTTCTCGTAGAAGGCGATACGATTGAGCCCAGCGTTTCTGAACCAATCGAGAATGGAATTAATCCCCCTGCAACTGTGGCGGCAGACCCAGCACTTGAGCCGCTTGCGCCGATGTCGGTATTCCAGGGCGTTCTTGTCATCCCGTCAAACCAAACATCTCCCCATGCCAGTTCGCCCAGTGTTAATTTGGCCAAATGCACCGCTCCGGCATCCGATAAACGTTGATTGACGGTCGCCGTTTCATCAATAACCTGATCTCTGAAAGGTCCCGCACCCCACGTTGTAGGATATTCTTCAAGCGCAAGAAGATCTTTGGTTGCATAGGGGATTCCGTGCAATAATCCCCTGTAAATTCCCTGTTGAAGCTCTTCATCTGCACGTTTTGCTTCCTCTAACGCGCGTTCCTCTGTAAACGTAATTACGGCTTTTAGTTTGGTATCAAACGTTTTTAGCCGGTCAAGAAAGAATCGAGTTAACTCTACCGATGAGATATCCCCCTGCCTGATGAGTGCCGCTAATTCAGCGATGGTGTAAAATGCAAGTTCATCAATATCTTCAGGTAGCGCCACATTTTCAGGAATATCCCAACTGATATCCCGTTGCTCAACAGTTGGCAACCATCCGGGCGGTATAGGATTAAACTGAATGGCGGGCATTACATTATTAGCTATTTCTATTTCTCTGAATGCTTCATACGCGGCAAGATTTTCACTCAGTCCATCGAGCATGGAATCGCGCTTGGCTTCATTGAAATTGAGGCCAAAAAGCACCTCCGCCTGTTCAACCAAATAAGATGTAATTTCACGCTCAGATTCAGCCTGAATAAAAGCAAAAAACACGCCGCCAATAATAAATCCGGATAACAAATACGCTACTTTTTTAAACCTGCTCATACGTTTCCTTTCAGAAATGGATTTTTTTGATTTATGGAATAATGTATTTAGTTGGTTCGATTAATCCAAGAAACAGATAAACATCATCCCGGCACTTCAAAAAAAAGTTACACATTATGTACTACCTGTTCCCTTTTCAAACTTTCGAGAGCAAACTTAACTCCCTACACGGAAAAGCAAAATCCCGAGTTTCAGATTCATTATATTACGGCCTCACAAAACTGAACTGATTATTTTCTTTTTTCATGCGCACATTCAAACTGGAAGCAGACCAACAATCACCAGCTCAAAATCCCACTAATTTACTTGCTGAACTAAACCCTAAACAACGTGAGGCAGCCGGTTATGGCGATGGCCCGTTACTTGTAATTGCCGGAGCAGGCAGTGGAAAAACAAGAGTGTTAACCTACAGAATCGCGTGGCTGCTTGCGCAGAAAAAAGCTAAACCCTGGAATATTCTGGCGCTTACTTTTACCAACAAAGCGGCGGCAGAAATGCGTGAACGTATCCAAAAACTTATCGGAGATGACGCCAATAAGCTTTGGATGGGCACCTTTCATTCGATCTTTGCAAGAATTCTGCGTATGGAAGCAGACAAACTCGGCTACACCAAGGATTTCAGTATTTATGACACTGACGACAGCGAACGGACGATAAAAACGATTGTAAAAGAATTAAATCTGGATCCAAAAGAAATTAAGCCAAGAATGCTTCGCAACAGAATCAGCGGGGCAAAAAATCAGATGATTACCCCTGATGAATACGAAGATAAATTCATCAAAAATCCTCTTGATGATGTCACTGTACAGGTCTATAAAATCTACCTGAGCCGGTTGCGTGAGAGTAACGCCATGGATTTCGATGACTTGCTGATTAAGCCCATCGAGCTGTTCAGGAATCATCCCGAAGTACTAAAAAAATACCAGGATTATTTTCGCTATCTGCTGATTGATGAGTATCAGGATACGAACCGCGCGCAGTACATGGTCGCCAAAATGCTGGCTTCCGAATATAAAAACATCACCGTTGTTGGCGATGACGCGCAAAGTATTTATTCATTCAGGGGAGCCGACATCTCCAATATTCTGAATTTCAAGATTGATTATCCCGAAGCAGTGGAAATCCCCCTTGAGCAAAATTACCGCTCTACAAAATTTATCCTCAAGTGCGCCGATTCGGTTATCAAACAGAACAAACATCAGCTTGATAAAACGCTGTGGACACAAAATATGGATGGCGAACCCATCACACTGCTCGAAAATTTTGATCAGTATGATGAAGCCAATCGAGTGGCCGATAAACTTCAAAACCAAAGGCTTTTTAAAGGTTTTTCTAATAACGATTTTGCCGTTTTATACCGCACAAACTACCAAAGCAGGGTTTTTGAGGATGTCTTCAGAAGAAAAGGGATTAATTATCAGCTCGTAGGTTCAATCTCGTTTTATCAGCGCAAGGAAATAAAGGATGTGGTTGCCTATTTAAAGCTTTTGGTAAACCCAAGTGACGAACAGGCACTGTTGCGTGTGATTAATGAACCGGCAAGGGGGATTGGCGATAAAACCATGCAAACCCTGCTCATGGAAGCCAGAAATCGTGAGCAACCGGTGTGGGATTTACTGAATGAAATTGAAGGCATTGGGATTTATAAACCAGCGAAAAAAAGAATCAGAGAGTTTGTAGATATTATTGAATCTTGTCGGAAAAAGTTGGGGGATGAGTCTGAATCTATGGTTGAAATCACTCGTGATTTATTGGACAAAACGGGATATGTGAAGCAATTTGTGGAAGAAAATACACACGAATCGCTTTCACGACGCGAAAACGTAATGGAATTGATAAATGCAATTTCTGAACATGAAAAATCACGTCCTGAAGCGACGCTGAGTTCATTCTTGCAGGAAATTAGCTTGTATTCCGATACCGATAGCTTCGATGCCAGCAAACCCGCGGTAACGCTAATGACCGTACATGCATCCAAAGGGTTGGAATTCCCGGTCGTATTTGTAGCCGGGCTTGAAGAAAACCTGTTCCCCATGGGTGCACGAAACGGGGAGGAATCGAACATCGAAGAAGAGCGGCGACTTTTCTACGTTGCGATTACCCGTGCTCAAAAAGAGCTGTATTTCAGCTACGCGAAAAGCAGAACACGATTTGGAGATGAACAACGTATGATTCGCTCCAGATTTCTGGATGAAGTTGATGCATCTGTAGTACGAACAGAAACGGGCGCAACAATTCGTCAGGGCAGCAGAAACAGCCGGCAATCTGCATCGGGATATAATATTGAATACGACTGGAAAAAGCCTATTGCCACCGGAACCCGCAAAAGCTCCATTAACAATACTAACCAAAGACAACAACCAAGCGCAAGCTACGATGGTGTTACGTATGATATCGATGACCCGTCAGTTTTACGTCCCGGTATAAAGGTACTCCACGACAAATTTGGCACCGGCAAAATTATGGCTCGCGAAGGCCACGGTCAGGATACACGGCTAACTGTTTTCTTCCAGTCTCACGGCCAAAAGAAGCTTTTACTACGCATGGCGAATTTAAAGATGATACCGTAGGAAATTGAAAATTGACCATTATGTAGGAAAAGTCTGTTGTATGTTTCGAAGATTCGGATTGCGGGTTTATTCTTGTTGATGCCTAAACCACCACCAACAACAAACACCGAATCTTAAATTTTTTTGTATATATTTTTGTTATTATACGAACAATACATCCACATATATTTGATTATTCACTATGGCAACACCCGCATTACAGGAAACCATTGACGAAGTAAAAGAGATATTCCGCAATTATTTGAAGGAACACGGCCACCGCCAAACACCGGAACGGTTTATGGTTTTAGAGGAAATCTACAAAGCCGACGGCCATTTTGATGCAGATGACATGTTCTTCAGGATGAAAAACACCGGATACAGAGTCTCCAGAGCAACCGTGTATAACACACTCGATTTGCTCGTAGAATGCGGTTTGGTGCAACGCCATCAATTCAGACAAAATCAATCGTATTACGAAAGAGCCTATTCGTACAGGCAACACGATCATATTATTTGTGATGAATGCGGCGCCATTCTTGAGTTTTGCGATCCACGCATTTTCGAAATTCAGCGCCTGATACAGGATATCCACAATTTTGAAATCAGCGGGCACTCACTTCACTTCTACGGAAAATGCAAAAACCCCGAAACTTGCGACCGTAAGCCCGATTTGAAGAAGAAGTTAAAGTCGGAGGAATAAGATTTCCGATCTTTAGCTTAATCACTGCGTTAATTAATTCGGCCCTTACAACATTGGCACCCGGCAGCCAGGACGCTGCAATAAAACTGTTCGCGCCGGGAGGCACTGAACGTGCGTTGTAATTTCATAAGCTTCGTTGTCTGAAACCCGCTTACCCCTTTGGCTACGCTCTGTAACCGCTATGGTCTCGCTTTATCAAAATCGGGAGATTTCTGGGGTATGCATTGTCTGAATATGATCTGAAGCTCTATGGCACATATTTAAATCCTGCCACCAATCTACCCTCGAAATGACATGATCAAAATTATTTAATACTTACCTGCCGGCGTAGCCTGAAAGGTTCAATTAACAATATTCAATTTCTCAGACCTTATCCACCGGCCGATGCTCTGCGAATAAACTTCTGTGCAGCCCAGCGGCTTCCAAGAAATCCCATTATTATGGCAAACACAATCATGGCGCCGGTCAGGAAATACCAGCGGCCGAATGGCCATGCTATAATACCGACTTGCGGTAAGTAAAGCGGAATCAGAAAATGAAAGATGAGCCAGACGAGTCCGAGTGCAAGCATGGCGGCGACCAGGCCGTGTAAAACGCCCTCGACCATGAACGGCCTTTTAATAAAACCGTTGGTGGCACCTACAAGCTTCATGGCTTTTATGAGATTTCGCTTTGCGTAAATTGTAAGCCTGATGGTGTTAAAAACAAGCGACATCGCGGTAATAGCAATCAAAAAGCCAAGTAAACCTCCCCATAAAAGAAACATATTCAGCCGCTCTTCGAGGAGTTCAAGTCCCATTCTGTTAAATTTGACTTCATCCACGCCGACATAGCCCGAAACTTCCTCTACAAATGCCACGATTTCGGGAACCGGCGCATCCGTATCTACATTTATTTTGAAACTTGCAGGGAGAAAGTTAACCGATCCCAAAACTTCACTGCCGGGGCCGAATTCAGCCCTAAACCGCTCCATGGCATCTTCTTTGCTGATATACTGAAGGTTTGTTACGATAGTGTGACTCTCAATAGAGTTTCTCAACGATGCTGTTCTATCTTCGCTGATATCGTGCAGAAAGACCTCCACTTCAACATCCTGCCGAATAGACTGTGCCAAATTATAGGCATTGTACCCGACTCGCGCCAAAATTGCGAGAAGCATAACGGCGAGCATTATGGCAAATACAGATGAGAAAGCCGACAACCGCGCGCGCCTGAATCCCGCAAATCCTTCTTTTAATACGTAAGAAACACTCATCTTCAGATAGTAATTTGTATAAAATCCATTTTTAAAGGACAGTTCTATGTAGATTTTTGCAGGGTAATAAAAAACACATCTGTCTGATTAAAATCACCGAAAGATACAAGATTAACTGATTTTAAGTGATGATTATTTTCAGTTTCGTAGTATCCATCTGATGCCCAGCCTGAATCTTCGGGATGGCATGGGATAACCGGCTGTTTCGAAGTATCCGTTTTGGCCAATTTCATCAAAAAGATTCTCGTATTTCATCAAAAACATCACATTTCTGACTCTTGCACTTGCCATGAGGTCAACCCTGTAAAATGACGGGATTTCAATTTCTTCGCTCATCGGATCCCAATAATCTAACACGGGGATGTATCTTGAGGTGTGATAAACCGTTGGAGAGAAAACCACCGAAGCCCCGATTTTAGCATAAGTGGCAAAATCGAAAAAGTAGTTCTTATAGAAGGCCGATAACCGGTTCCATATTCGGAATCCGCTATCATCCAATTCAACATTCACGGGATTTGCTGACATACTCATGTAGGTCTGGAACGTCGTAGAAGCTGCAACTTCGAAGTATTGCGTATCGATATTTAAGTACACTTCGGCACCGGCACTTTGGTAATTATCAATATTTATGAACTCGCCTGTGGCACGATCATTTAATATGGGATTGGAGATGTCGCTGCCATAGACCCGCATCCCGATTCCAGACAGCCATCCCCTGCCCCACTCCAAACCGGCTTCGATTCTTGCTATTTGTTCGGGAAGAATTTCCGGATTCCCGGCATAATTATTCGACAACCAGTACATTTGCTGGATTGTGGGGATTAACCGGCCAAATGACAACGACTGATACACTTTGATACTCCTGCCGATCCGAATATCTGTCTGATACCCGGCCTGAAATCCGGTTTGATCATCACTACGCATGCTGAAATCACCCCAACTGTTCAGAGTGATGAAATCCACCGGAGATATTGAGGCATGAAATCCAGCATTATATGTATTCCAGGATTCGATTTCCAAAGAACGTGTTTGTTCCTCATCCGTAGTTGTAAACATTACATTCACATGCGGCTGAAGCATAAACGAACCGACACTCAGATTTCCAGAAGCATGTACACCGTTAGTAAAAGACCTGTGAAACGTAGAGTCCTGCGTTGAATTAAACAGCCTTCTGAAGCGATTTTGATACACATGCGCTTTGAACATGGCAGGTTCCCTCAAATCCGGTCGATAGTAAACCGAGGCCGAAACCAAACTGTTTCGCAAAGATGAGTTACTGTTTTGGCTGTTTGGCGTTACAAAATTTCGCTCGAACGGGAATAATATGGGATCGGTAACTACAAATCCCTCCGGCTCATCCATCTGGAAACTGTTGTAAAAGAGCATACCCTGAACTAACCAATTCTGATTCAGATATCGGCTCAGCCTTATCGAGGCCTGCCGCCCACTCAGCACATTTCGTCTGTATTCACCGCCGTCGTTATTTCCCCGATATGCCAATTCTATATTCGTTTGCCGGTCAGCGTTCGCGGTTATAATGCCCTCCGCGCTCCTTACATCGTGCCTCGTATTCTGCAAATTCACCCAGGTCAGCGGTTCTGTTACATAAAACCGATCGAGTTCAAACCAGCCGTCATGCGTAATGCCGGATGTCTGCTCGGCATACGTTCGCATTCTGTCGAGTGGTAGCAAATTCGTGTTAAGCGCTCCGCTGACGGGATCATTAAACGGAATTCCGTCAAAAAAAATCCGCCGATGTCTTGGCTCTGTGGCTCGCATCATGACTCCATCGTGCCTGCCATGCGCACCCAACCTGTACCCAATGGCGCCCGGTTGACTTATTTGTCGTTCTGCAAGTGTATAAAACTGCTCCCACCGAAGCAGACTGTCCGTAAAAGCTTCACGAAAATTTATGGGGATGCGCTGCTTCATTGGCAGAATGTACGGTTGATCCTCCGGGCGTCCTGGCGGCTCAATTTCTTCATCCTGCACACCATTTATGGTTAGAACAGTATCAGCCGGCACTTCGGTTTGTATTTCAGGGATGGTATCCTGAATAGCCGGATTAATGCCCGAACCAAAGACAAATGCTATGAGGAGCTGAAGCGTCATTCGGCGTATTCGGGTTCAATTTGGTAAGGCATTACTTCTATGCCGGATATGTTTCGCCGGATAATATCGAGAGCGACTAATGCGGTGCGTTCTTTGTTCAATTTTCTGTCCTTGAAAAACTGTACTTTCAGGGCAAAATGTACATTTTTACTCCAGAATCCAAACCACACAAGCCCGACAGGTTTTTCTTCTGTTCCGCCACCCGGCCCGGCGATTCCCGTTGTGGCAACTCCTATGTCGGATTTACATTTGACAGCAACATTTTTAGCCATTTCGAGCGCCGTTTGTTTACTCACGGCTCCATGTTTTATCAATGTATCTTTTTGCACGCCGAGTAATTGTTCTTTAAGCTCGTTACTGTATGCGATGATTCCACCCTTAAACCATGCACTGCTACCCGCCACATCGGTGATTTTACTGCCCAGTAATCCCCCTGTGCAACTCTCGGCTACAGCTATGGTCAACCCTTGTTCACCCAGCAATTCACCAACAACTTGCTCCAGTTCTTTTCCGTTAGATTCAGAATAAATATACTGTTTGGCGGTCTCTCTGATGTAATTGAGCAATGGCTCAGCAGCCTCTTTTGCCTCTTCATAAGACTCCGCTTCACTCGAAATACGCAGCGTAATTCCGTGAGAATGCGGCAAATATGCAAGTTTTAGTCCGTTTTTGAAGTGACCATCCAAGTTCCCAATTACCAAATCGCTAAGCGTGCTTTCGCCTATGCCCGCGGTTTGGAAATAATGGCGGTATAGATGAGTATCAACGCCAAAAACATTTCGGACAGCCGGCATCACCTCGTGTTCCATCAG
>SLDG01000263.1 GCA_007125355.1 Balneolales bacterium
AGAGCAAGAACTTATCCCCATTCGGGCAAAATTGACAACTGCTTGTGTAAACCTGCCATTTAAAGCCCGGTCTTTTCTTCCGATGTTAGGAGCAGATTAAACAATAATCCTAAACGGAGGAAAAAATGAGACCATTTGAAGTACCTACACGAGAAGATGTAACCGAACAAAACCAGCAGATTTTCGATGATCTGAAATCTAAAGTCGGATTTGTTCCCAACATATACGCAACCTATGCCTATTCGGAACATGCACCGGCGAGATACCTTGCTTTTGCCAATGGTAAAACTTCTCTTAATAACAAAGAAAAAGAAGTTGTAAACCTTGTTGTCAGTCAGGTTAATGGCTGTACCTACTGCCAGGCTGCACATACGGCCATCGGCAAAATGAACGGTTTTGAAGAAGGCCAAATCATTGAGCTTCGTCAGGGACGCGCGCCGTTCAGTGAAAAACTGGATGCACTCGCCAAACTGGCAAAAAGTATTTCCGAAAATCGCGGAAAAATTGATGATGATGTGCTGACAGCCTTTTTCGATGCCGGTTACACAAAAGAAAATTTGGTTGATGTAATCCTGAATATTGGAGATAAAACCACAACCAATTTTCTGCACAATGTCACCGACATACCGGTTGACTTTCCGGAAGCACCGGAACTAACAGAAACACTAAGCTAAAGAGGGGATAAAAATGCATAAGATAAACTGGATAAACACGATACTTGCCGGCCTGGCCGGGACTGTACTGTTCGATGTATTCGGACTTATAATGGGAATGGGTTGGTGGGATATTCCCGCCCTGCTCGGAGAAAAAACAGGACTCGGGCTCGCCTACGGCGTGTTTGGCCACTTCAGTAACGGAGCATTGCTGGCTATTCTTTATGCCGGTATTGCACCCTCGCTTTGGGGTCCCGCTTGGCTCAGGCCATTCATCTTCATTACAGCACAAACCATTGCATTGGTTTGGTTCTTCATGTTCCCACTGGTGGGAGCCGGAGTAATGGGGCTCAATGTCGGGCCTGATATGGCAATCGGTTCACTTGTACGCCATTGGGTATATGTTATACCGTTCATATTTCTAATTAACAAAGAGCTTTTCCCTAAAAAGGAGAGTTGAAAAAACCTAAATTAACAATTAAGGCACCTCGTAACTACGGGGTGCCTTAATTTTTTTAAGTATTTCCCGGATTATTCTCATATTAACTGAATCATAGTTCAATGCTAATTCCGGTATTTGTTATGTTTCTGTGATGAATTAGATTGAAGATTATCACTAATTGAGTTGATTTTCCAATCTTTACATTATGACCGCTAATACTCATTCCATTCTTGTTGTGGAAGACAACAAAGACCTCCTCAACCTGTTGGATATTAATCTTTCAGACCAGGGATATACCGTTTATACTGCTGAAAATGGTGTCGCTGCCCTCGAAATCTATCAATCCAAAAAACCGGAACTGGTTGTACTTGACGTTATGCTGCCTAAAATGGATGGGTTTGATGTTTGCAAAAAAATCAGAAGTGAAGACCGCGCTATTCCCATTCTTATGCTTACGGCCAAAGCCGAAGAGGTTGACAAGGTGCTTGGACTCGAACTTGGCGCCGACGATTACATGACCAAGCCATTCAGTATCCGGGAGTTTCTGGCACGTGTTAAGGCGATGTTCCGCCGGGCCGACCTCACCCTGGAGGAAAACAGAGATGGCAATGGCATTCTTGAATTTGATGAACTGCTTGTTGATGTATCCATGCGTAAAGTAACACTGCGCGGTGAAACTATTGACCTCACCAGTAAAGAGTATGACCTGCTGCTTCTTTTTTTCAAAAACCCCGGGAAAGCCTACAGCCGTGAAGAACTGTTGAACACCGTTTGGGGATATACCTATGATGGATACAGCCATACCGTAAATTCACACATTAACCGATTGAGAAGTAAAATCGAGACTGACCCGTCTGATCCGCACTATATTCGCACGGTTTGGGGCGTTGGTTACCGTTTTGCAGGCAAAGAGGAAAGCAGTTCACATGCGTAGTTTTTACCTTAAAATAGCGGTTATCTTTTCAGTTATCCTGTTGTTGTTTGGGTTACTTGTCGTATTCATCACAATGAATGCATCTTCCAACATAGCACAGGAAGCTATTCAGAAAACCAATAAAGAAATAGCTTCGATTCTTGCCCGTGAATTTCAGCCAATGCTATCGGAGTCTTTCAATCAGGATGAGATAGAGAAAAAATTGACCGGGTTAAGTGGAAAAAATCCACAGTTTGATTTTTATCTGCTCAGCAGTTCCGGTTATGTAAAAAGTGTTATACCCGCGTCGAAACAGAAAATTGCTCTCGATAAAATAACTATCGATACCGAGCCACTCGACCGGTTTATCGCAGGTGCACAGCTGCCCATTCTTGCCCATGATCCGCTGAATCCGGATCAGAAAAAACCATTCAGCGCGGCCCATGTCAGCATTATGGGTTCCGAAGGGTGTTACCTGTACGTGGTGCTTGAAGGTGAACAATTTACACAAGCTGCATCGCTAATTACGGACAGCTATATCATGCGGAGTACACTCATTCTTTTAGGAGTTGTTCTGATGATTAGCCTTGTAACCGGGCTGTTTGTTTTTTCAAACCTCACAGCAAGGTTGAAGAAAATCAAAAAAACCGTTACCAGTTTTGAACGGGGTCAACTGAATGAACGAATCGACGTTGAAGGAAACGATGAACTTTCTGACCTCTCTACCTGCTTTAACCGGATGGCAGATACGCTGGTTAATAACATGAAAGAGATACAGAAAACGGACCGTCTTCGTCGTGAGCTGGTTGCAAATGTATCCCATGACCTGCGCAGCCCGATTGCTTCCATCCAGGGATATCTGGAAACAATTCAAATGAAGGGGGATACGATCTCCAAAGAAGAACTTAATACTTATTTCGGTACTGTAATCAGCAATACCCAAAAACTGAACCGCCTGATTGATGACCTGTTTGATCTGAGTAAGCTCGATGCCGAAGAGGTAACGCCCAATATTGAGAATATATCCGTTGCTGAATTGATACAGGACCTTTCGCTACAGTTCAGGCCTATTGCCGAAAAGAAGGGAATAAAGCTGGAAGTCAAATTCCCGGAAAGTCCCAACGCATTGATTGAGGCCGACATAAGCCTAATGAACCGCGCGCTGACCAACCTGATCGACAACGCCATCCAGCACACTCCCCAAGGCGGGAAAGTGACCATTTCATCCGTAAAAAGCGGAAAAGATGTGGTTGTAGAAATTGAGGACACCGGCAGCGGTATTCCGGAGGAAGATTTACCGCATGTATTCGACCGGTTTTATCAGGCCGACAAGAGCCGGTCCGAAAAACAGGGAGCCGGCCTCGGGCTGGCCATTGCTCAAAAAATCTTTCAGCTGCACGGGGCCGATGTTATGGTGCAGTCCGGCATAAACCGCGGAACCACCTTCCGCATAGCAATTCCATCGAACGGTTTGTGATACTTTTATTACAAATTCAGCCGGCTTTGTTATAAAATTGGGATACTTAGGGCACATCAATCCATTAGTTTGAGTTTTAACCTTGGAAGGAATTGATAGGCCTTCTGAAATCGAAACCTAAATTGAGGAATCAAATGAAACGTTTTATTATTGCCCTGTTACCATTAATGTTCCTGGTCGCCGCCTGTGCACAATCACATAATGGTGATAAAGAACAAGCACCAGAAGCAACACAAACAACGCAAGATGCAGATAAAGCTCCCGCATTTGAAGTTGTTAC
>SLDG01000037.1 GCA_007125355.1 Balneolales bacterium
ATGATGCGCTCAATCGCCGGCGTTTCATGCGAACCCGGCGCAAGCACATTTACCGTAACTCCTTTGGAAGCAATTTCTTGCGACAGTGTTTTGGCAAATCCGGCTATTCCAGCCCTGAAAATATTGCTCAAAACCAAGTTGGGGATGGGCTGTTTTACAGACTGACTTTCAATAAAAAGCATTCTTCCCCTTCCCAAATCACTAAAAAACGGCGCACAGCGAAGAGCAAGGTCAACTTTCCAGCGCATCACTAACTGATAGGCGGAATCCAAATCAGACAAATTAGAATCCAGCGCAGAACCGGCAGGCGGTCCACCGGCATTGAAAACGATGCCATAGGACTGCTCTTTCTTTATTACAGCTTCGATCTTATCGAGTGTATCGGAATAAATCAGACTGCCCTCTACAAAATCCGCATCAGTATTTTTGTAGATTGCCCTAAGCTTATTTCCATCTCTGGCAACTGCGGTCACTCTTGCCCCTTCTTCAAGAAGCTGTTTTGCAATAGCTAAACCAAAACCACTGCTGGCTCCGCAAACTACAAAGTGCTTGTTTTTCAGGTCTAAATTCATGCTGTTTCGATGTAGATTATATTTATTACCCTGTATTTCCAAGTCCGCCTGCAATGGCATTAACAACCAAGAGCATATCCGGAACTAATACACTCGCTTTTTCATCATCACCACCATTTTTGAGTTTCCGCCACTCTTTCAACTGCTGGATTTGCAGCTTATGCAATGGCATTAATCTTTCTGCCCTGTAATCAATCATAGTGTACATACGCGGCCTTCTGTCGCGCAATTTCTGTCCGTAAAGGACTTCAAGCATTGCTTTCGTCCGCTCATATTCTGTGATGATTTTCTCCATGAAAACTTCTGACATATTTTTGTCATCTACCAGTGATGCATAGAGACTCATAATATTCCTGTCACTCATGGCAATGGCCGAAGATGCATTCGTAATGATGTATCGCAGTGGCATGAAATAAATAGCCTGCTCCTGTAAGTAGCTGAACTCTTCAGGATGCTCAATTTTTAGTTTTTCAAGCGCTGACCCCACGCCATACCATCCTGTAAGAAAAAACCGGGATTGACTCCAGCTGAATACCCAGGGAATAGCTCTTAAATCCTCAAAACTACGTTTTCCTGTTCTTCTTGCGGGCCTGGAACCAATACTGCTTTGTTCCAAAATATCTATAGGTGTCGCCTGAGCGTAAAACTGAATAAAACCTTCAGACCGAATTAAACTCTGATAGGCGTCAAGACTGTATTTATATAGCTTATCTGCCGATGGACCCAGTTTTGCAATACGCTCGTAATCTTTCTTGCCTTCTTCAGTATTGCGACGCGTGTTGGTTTTATCGAACACACCAAGCGTTAATCCCGCGGTTCCGGCCTGTAACAATTCGAGGTTATAAAGCGCAGTAACTCTGTTCGCGTATTTGTGAGCTATCACCTCGCCCTGCTCTGTGAGCCTCAAATCTCCGCTAATGGATTCCGGTGCCAATCCGGCAATAAAACGATGCGTTGGCCCGGCTCCACGACTGATGGTTCCGCCCCTGCCATGAAAAAATCGTAACCGTACTTGGTATTTCTCTGCCGTTTTAACGAGTGCCCGCTGAGCTTTATAAAGGCTCCAGAGGCTTGCAAATATCCCACCATCCTTATTACTGTCGCTGTAACCAACCATTATTTGCTGAACCGGCTCCAGCCTGTAATTATCCTTCTGATACTCAAAAGAACGCCTCGTTACAGGATGACTCAGAAATGCATCCAGAATATCCGGGCCTTTTTCAAGGTCTTCAATGGTTTCCAGCAATGGCACCAATGGTAACCTGCAGACCAAGCCTGAATCCGTGTTTTCCATAAGTCCTGCTTCACGTGCTAAAGTGTACACCACCAGTAAATCCGAAAGGTTTCTGGTCATACTAATGATAAGTGAGCCAATCCCACTCGTACCAAACCTGTTTATGTGTTTATAAAGCACGTTGTAACATCCCAAAACAGCTTCTGCTTCTTTTCCGGCATTTGTGTGGTGCCTCAAAAAAGGCCTGCCGCTTTTAAGCTCTTCGTTCAAGAAAGCAACGCGTTTTTCTTCATCCCAATTAGGGAATGATGCGGCATCAGGAACACCTGCTTTTTCCATTAACTGAGCCAATGCCAGGTCATGGAAACGGCTGTTTTGGCGGATATCCAATTTGGCGAGATGAAATCCGAATGTAATTATGGCGCGTTCAACAGGTTCAACATCCATTTCTGCAATTCTGGCTGAACCGGCATCAGAAAGTGAATTTTTAAGGATTCGCAAATCTTCTAATAACTGTGCTTCATTCGTGTAATAAGTATCAGGATTCGGTTTTTGAAGGGGGATGTCATCTGAGTCGACCGGCATTCTAAGCAGCATGAGATTAATGAATTGTCGCCAGGGCTCCATCGGGTTTCTGTCATATGCCCGATCGCCCGCAGCACCCAACTTCTGCTTCATTTCTTCTATTTTGCGGGATAATGCGTCAGACGGTATGAACTTTTTAGATGAAATACTCAGTTTTCTGGCAAGCTCTGTTAATTGATGTTTAATCAGACTCAATGCGTGTTTTCTGAGTTCCATTAATGTTTCAGAAGTAACCTCTGCCGTTACAAATGGATGTCCATCTCGATCGCCACCCACCCAGTTTCCAAAAGAGACAACAGGTAGCGACTCTATATTTTTTAAAGATTTCGTATCATAGCCGGCATATTCCCATGCATCGCGCAAACGCTGATCAAGTGAAGGAATTATTTCAGGGAAAACATTTTTGAGGTAGTGAATAACATTCCGCCTTTCATCTTCCAATGTTGGCTTTTGAAGAAAAACCTGTCCTGTATACCACAGCCGCTGCATAGCAGCAATTACTTCATCTCTAATTCTTTTCTTTTCGTTTTCTGTCCAAATTGGGTTTTCTCGTTTAACCATGAGCATATAAATAGCCCGTAACTGATCTATTACCGTAGATCTTTTTGACTCTGTTGGATGTGCGGTCAAAACCGGTTCAATCCTGACTTTTGGTAATATCTCCAGAATTTCTTTTTCAGAGACATTGTTTTTAGCAAGATCGGTCAATGTGCGCCCCCATAGTCCTGAAATCCTTTCCAACCCGTGATCTTTTTCAAGTTTTCGTCTTAATTGTACTGCGGCGTTTTCTTCAGCTATAGATATCAGCTGAAAATAGATAGAAAATGCCCTTGTAAGTTTATCAGGATCGGCATTATCTGTTTTAACTCCTTCAAGATGAACGGCGGTTTCAGATTCACCTTGTTCTTTTAGCATCTCTATAAAACAAGAGTGCAAATATGTTAAGTCATCTTTTATTTTTGATAGTTCTATACTGTCGTCTGTTGCACTGAAATACATATCTTGTAATTATATTAGCACTTTTTGGGTAAATTTATCTTTGCATAATAATAAGAATACTTAGCAAACAGTCAATCGTGGATTTGAGTTTTTTTGATGGGATACCTGAACCTGCCTATTCAAGGTGAGTAATTGATATCCGTTATCACATAGATACATTTGATAGTTATAAAAATCTTGCAAGAACCAATGTCATCCCGCAAGCGCCCACAAGCATTGTTTAAACCATCTTTGAACCCAACAGCGCTGTGCGGGATCTTCCAACTATGCAATAGCTCTCAGGGGTAATCCGCGTTAGTTGTTCAATGGGCTCCCTGGTAGTTCAAACAACCCTTCGACTACGCTACGGGTTAGAATTCATACTTTAATAAA
>SLDG01000128.1 GCA_007125355.1 Balneolales bacterium
GATATATATAAATACTTTGTTCACTCAAATTTGGGTGTAGTTAAATGCTGCGAAATTTCCCCGTTAGCTTCGTTGAAGATGAAAAAGTCATGCTCAGGGTACTCAGGTACCCTTCCGCTGATTTTCCATCTTCGCCTTGCTAACAAGAAAATTTCTTGGTGAATAATCCGGGTTAATGTGTTGAAAATCTTTAATAGGTAAGTTTTATGATTTGCTGCCCAGTCGATTACCTTCTTTCTCTGGGCTTTAGGCAAGTTACCCGCATAATTATCCAACGTTTCGATGACTATCAGCTCTTCATACTCTGCATACTTTGCATGAAAATGCGGCGGTGGATGATCACGCGAGTAAATGTCGATCTTTACACTGTCAATAATTTTAATTGTTTGCAGATTATGTTATCTGTTTGGGTAACAAATATAATGTTTGCTCTCCTGACATTCAAGTAAGTTGCTATATTTTGGAGTTACTGTGCTTGTTTAGTTGTTTATAATTTGGGCAAAAAAGGATGTTGGATGTTGCGAGATGCGAATTAGGCTTTAGTCTTTCTTGCACCTGTACTGGTTCCCTACAAACTGTATGAATAAGGTTGATTTTTAAAACTTTAAGTTGCCCTCCTCAGGCTCTAAGAAGGCATTAGAATTTTCAAGGAACATTTGCATTTCTTCCATACTATCTCCCGAAATATCTGCACTAAACTCATGAACTTTACTCAGCATGCGGATATAGGCTTCGGGTTCTCTATCTCTTGTAAGTTTTCGCAGGGTTAAGATATAATCTTCTCGGTAAACTGTTGGAATGAGTATTTTGGATTGTTTTTGATTTACGAACTCCGCGTTCATCATTATTCTTGCGATCCTGGCATTACCATCAAGAAATGGATGAACCTCACTAATTACAAACATCATATAAGCTGCGCGTGCGAATGGATGTTTAAGCGAGTTATAAAACTCAAATGATTTAATTAAGGTACCCTTGACCAAATTCATATCTACAAATGAGGTTTGACCGGCAATATTATTTTTGTCTTTAAATTCACCCGGCTTTTTATCCTGTCTCGCAGAAAGAAGAACTTTATGCCTGTATTTGAGTATGTCCAGAAGTTCATCTGCTGTTTGTGGGATAATTGACATCTCCTTGCGGTTAGAAACTAATTGATAGGTGCCTAATATATCATGTGAATCCTCATTTCTGGTCGGAATGGGTTTTTGAGTTTCAATTATCTCTTTTGCTTGGTCAATTTCGAATCTTGTACCTTCGATGTAATTAGAAAAATAACTTTCGAAGAAAGCGAAATTTTTAAAAGATGTGTTACTAGAATTCTGATCGGCTATCATTCTGAACTCGAACTGATTCAATTCTTGGTATAGTTCTGTAAATAATTCATACCGCGAAGGGTCATACGGGATTCCAAATGCCCGAGCAGTAGCAACGGGTGATTTCAAAACTTTAGAAGGGTGCGTGACCAACAAAGCACTGATTATTGTGTTTAATTTTTTAAACTCCTCTGGCATGTCAAGCATTTCGGAGATATTTTTTGCCTTATCTCGTGTTTTGTTAAGAGTAGCTTCACCGTTAACGCGTATAATTTGTTCTAATCTTTCTTCAATTTCCGGTATAGTTAATGTTTTTGAATCAGGCCCGGGTTTTCGTGAAGGCTGGAAATTTTCTAATAACGCCCTTTCTTTCTGAGACGCGTACAAGCCATTCGCAATTTGGTTGTCTCCTTCAATTGCCCCACTGCCCTCAAGGAATCGAATGGTAAGTCCGGGAAGCTTAACTTTTTTGGTGTATTTGTAGGTCAAAAATATTTGGCCTGTTGAGGTTGGCATTAACTCTAATGCTGATCTATGGCTTAATATCGCTCCAGGATAAAGACGCCCTAAAACTGAAAACAGATTTCTTCTGATAATCTTTTCGGCCTCATCTTCCAGATTTCCGGTGTATAGCCTTGGTGCTAACTTTCTAAGTTTCCCCTCTTTTTCGAGTTGGGAAATTTTCTTTGAAATTCTTGAATCAGAAGACCCGAAGACTATTTCCTGAAGATGTATCGGCACATTATTTTCCATTATAAAGCTAAAATATGGAGTTGTAGTAAAATATTTTCCACTAATATAGGGTATTTGGAAAATAATTTCCATTAATTCGCTAAGAACAAATCAACTCTCATACTTTACAGGCACCGGATTCATCCGGGCCATTGCCAACAAATGACAAAAGTGCCGTAGGTACGATTTATGTTGGGCTTTTAGAGCAATCTGAGCTAGATTAACGAAACATTGGAACCTTAAGCCAAACCGTGTTAATGCCGACTTGGGAGATTTCTCGGGTATGCATTGCTTGAACGTGAGTAACAACCAATTACTAACCTTTAAGCCTTAAAACAAATGTACACTCGAAATGACAGATGGCTGGCTATTGCTTTTAGCTTTCAGCTTCGTACTTTCAACTCCTCAACAACCCACCAATCAAACAAAGAAAATTACCATACCGGCATACATCAAAATAGCCAGGCTTCCGGCCAAAATTGCCAGTGGGAATTGCGTATAAACGTGATCCATGAGGTCGCATTTAGTTGCAAGTGAAGAGAGGATGGTAGTATCAGAAATCGGAGAGCATTGATCCCCAAAAACACTGCCGCCAATTACAGCCGAGAAGCAGAGAGTGAGGAAAAATGGATCTGGTACCACAGCCCAAGCCAGCGGAATAGCCACCGGAATTACCACTGCGTACGTTCCCCAGGAGGTCCCGGTTGAAAAAGCGATGATCATACAAAGCACCATCAATACGCCGGGCAGAAATACGGGTAAAATCAGGCCGCCAATCATTTCTACTACATAGGCAGCAGTCCCGACCGCATCGGTGGTTTCTTTTAAAGTGACTGCCAATGCCAGAATTATCGCTCCAATGGTAACACCTTTACATCCATCCACAAAACCGCCAATGGCGTCTTTAAGACTCATGCCTTT
This sequence comes from Balneolales bacterium, assembly GCA_007125355.1. GTDB lineage: Bacteria > Bacteroidota > Rhodothermia > Balneolales > Cyclonatronaceae > SLDG01. The sequence goes on from SLDG01000128.1 coordinate 2,970, forward strand.
GGCTATGGCAATGATTAAACCCGCGAGTACAGCCATCACAAATGCTTCGGCAATTAAAAGCGTCGCATTATCGGTTTGACCCATAAAGAAATAGGTGACCACATACGGAATTATCGCGACTCCAAGTAACGTTGCAATCGGCCCGAAGAAATCAATAAGGCCGGGATTGTAGTTTTCAGGAATCCTGCTGGTAGTCAGTTCTTTTGCTGCCATTGGCCTTGCGCCTTCACGGGAAAGTTTCCCTGTTGTACGTGAGCGTGTTATAGCTGCACGCATTTTTTTTCCGGGGATGAACGGCAATCTCTCAAGCGCGAACAATAACGTGATAATCAGCGCGAAAACAGCGTAAAAGTTAAACGGAATAGCTGATATAAAAAAAATGACGCCATCCTGCGTGGTTTGAAACATGGGGATGGTGCCAATCATCAGTCCGGCGACATAAAACGGCCAAACGTTAAAGGGGATGATGGTCGCTGCCGGCGATGCGGTTGAATCGACCATGTAAGAGAGTTCTTCACGCGAGACCTTGTGTTTTTCGGCAACAGGACTAACCGTAGCTCCGGTAAGCACCGTACTAATTGTTCCGCCCTGATGAAAAACCAATCCCATAAACCATGTAAAAAACTTGGCTGAACGCGGCCCAACAACCAGTCTTTGACTTGCCCTTGCCGCGAAAATTTCTGCACCTCCGGTACGGGTCCAAATTCCAATCAATCCACCAAGCGCCCAAAGATATACCAAAAGAATCATGGCAAA
>SLDG01000045.1 GCA_007125355.1 Balneolales bacterium
CATCGCTTTCTAACTCCTCATCAAACGCTACAGATGTGGTAGTTTTTAAGGCGTCTAATGTTAATGAAACCGAACCAACTGCCGGTAAATTTTTAGCAACTGACCGCTTCCCCCAATATTTTACCAATGCGATATTAGCATGGGCAACTGCTGTTACCATTTGTTCCCGGAACTGAGGTTTTGATGACATCGGCCGTAATTTAATCTAATGATGCTGCGCTGGTACTTTGCAGTATAACAAATTAGCGAATGTGATAACACAGATAAGTGAGTGATGGTTCACTTAATACGTGTATAACCCGAATTATTTTCATTCAATAAATTTATTGATTGTTGTTCCCGAACTTCTTATATTGAATAAAAACGTTACATATTTGATTATGAATTTCAGTTAAAAACAAAGGAATAATGATTATGGGAAAAACAATTTTAGTGCTCGGTGGCGGGATTGGCGGAATAAGAACCGCTCGTGAGATTAACAAAATGATTGGAAATGATGAAGACGCTACACTTGCCAAGATCCTTGTCTTTGAAAAAGAGAAAGCAAGTTTATTCGCCCCATCACTTACCTGGATGATGGTTGGCAGACGTGAGACCTATGATATTCAGGATGACCTGTCAAAAATCGAGCTTAGTGGGATTGAGGTCGTTTATGGAGACATAGAATCTGTTGATCCGGAAAGTATCAGCGTGGTTTCTAATGGTAAATCTTACAAGGGCGACTATATGGTTGTTTCGCTTGGTACTGAACAAGCAGATTACAAAGGTTTAAGCAAGGCCGGCCACAATTTTTACACTTCAGAGGGGGCCAAAAACTTCCACAAAAAATTGCTAAGGTTCAAAAAAGGGAGAATTGCAATTGTTGTTTCAACAATGCCTTTCAAATCACCTGTTGCGCCTTATGAGGCGTCTATGTTAGTTGACAGTTACCTGCGCGAAAATGATATTCGTGAACATAGTGATGTCACTCTTTTCAGTCCTGAAAAAACCCCGATGTCTTTTGCAGGCAAAGAAGTGTCTGAAAATATTAAATCTCTTTTGGAGTCAAAAGACATCACTTACTGTCCTGAACACGAATTAGAAGCTGCTGAACCCGGCAAATTAACTTTCAAAAATAACGGTGAGACCAAGGAAACATCCTTTGATTTAATCGCCTATACACCACACCACGAATGTCCAGCAGTAATCAAAGAAGCAGGATTAGTGGGTTCATCCGGCTGGGTAGAGGTAAACGAAAAAACCTTAAGCACAAAATTCAAAAATGTGTATGCAATCGGCGATATTACAAATATTCAGCTTTCTGATGATGAATCATTACCAAAAGCCGGTGTTTTTGCTCAGTATCAGGCTTCTGTTGTAGCCAATAACATTGTGAAAGACATACACGGCAAAGAAGCAGACAAAGAGTTCGAAGCCAAAGGCAAATATATCCTCGAGCAAGGTGATGGAAAAGCCAGTAGTATTGGCGGAAACTTCTACTCCGCTGATTTGGAAATCAAAGAATCCAGTGCAATACAACATTGGGTAAAAATCCTGCAAGAGAAAAGCTGGTTTGCCAAAAATTTTTAATCGCAATGCAGATTTAATTTCTGCACATATCACATCAAATTCTAAACTTTTACTTTTTAATCCTTAGTACCATGAAAAATCTGAAAATCCTCTTTATTGTCATAGCCATGCTTGGCTGGGTTGCAAGTATCATTTTAACAGCCGTTCATTTTTGGGTAATCCCTTTGATTCCCGAATCTGCTCAGCTTGGCGGGCCCATGTTGGTGATTACAAGCAAATGGGCATATATCGGTGCAATGCCACTCGCCACTATTGGTGCAATCTACTACATAGTTATGATTGCCTTAGGCGCGCTTTGGTTATCGCAACCGAGTGAAATGTTGGACAAAGTTTTGTTACCAATTACGGCTATCGGTTTTGTTGCATCCCTTGGATTTGTGTATTTACAGCTTTTTGTGATAAATGCCATCTGTCCTTTCTGCATGATGTCAGCCGCAGCAACAACCATCTTACTGATCATCGAGATTATGGTAAAATTTAAAGGAGGCTCAATGATGCTGCCCGGCTTGCAAGCCCAAAAAGTATGGGCGGCTACATTTATCGGAACCGCGTTGCTAACGATTCTCGCAATGTGGATTCTCACAATCTTGCCATTGCCAATACCGGCAACCTAATAAAATCAAACTTAATCTTTTAAAATCGGGTGTTAATATTATGAAAGATGATCAAGTAAATAATACAAATGAAATGCCTGAGCCTGATAATAACGCTCCAAAATCGGGGATAAGCAGAAGAAAGGCGCTGAAATATATCGGCTATGGTACCGGTGGTATCCTTGTAGCCGGAACAGCCGGATTCTATGGATATCGAAAAAGCTTCCAGATATCATCGGCTGAGGCAGCACAAGTTCGTAAAGCTAAAATTGTTGTTGCAGGTGGAAGCATCGGCGGCCTGACCGTAGCGGCCAGAATTTTACGTGCTGTTCCGGGAGCCGATATAACTATCATTGAACCCAAAACAATACACCACTATCAGCCGGGCTATACTCTGGTTGGTGCCGGCGTTTACGACAGAAATGATGTGATTTATGATCAGGAATCTCTGTTTATACCCGGAACAAAATGGGTTAAGGATTATGTGGAAGCTTTTGAGCCCGAAAAAAACCGCGTTTTAACCCGTAATGGAGAATATGTAACATACGATTATCTCATTGTCGGGCTCGGTGTAGAAACGAATCTCGACTCCATTGAAAATCTGCGTGATGCGCTCCAAACAGACTATGTTGGAAATATCTATGACCTTGAATCTGCTGAGAAATTCAGAAAATTGGCTCATAATTTTGAGGGCGGAAAAGCCATATTCAATTTCCCACCGGGATACGTAAAATGTGGTGGTGCTCCTCAAAAAATTACCTGGCTCAGTGAAGATTTATGGAGAAGTCAGGGGAAACGTGATAATGTAGATATACATTTTTATACCGACAGACACACCTTATTCCCCACAGTACCAAAAGTTGATGCAGCCGTTAAACCATTAATTGAGGCTCGTGGCATTCATAACCATTATAACCATGTGCTTCGTGCAATTGATACTTCTACGAGAACAGCAATTATAGAACAAAGAATGGAAGATGGCTCAGTTCGTGAACTTCGCGAGCACTATGACCTTCTCCACCCAATGCCGCGGTTCCGCACCCCGAAACCACTACGTGAAGGACCACTTACCAGAGAAGGCATAGGCGGACAACTATCCGTTGACAGGCACACTTTACAACAAACACAGTACGCCAATATTTTTGGCGTAGGGGATAATGCAGCAACCGGCGCTGCGAAAACTGCCGCAACCATCCGGAAACAGGCACCTGTAGTAGCCGGTAATATCATTGATATGGTGCTTGGTTATGAGCCATCCAACAAATACGATGGCACTTCAGGATGTCCGCTGCTAACCAGATATGGCCGCTGCATGATGTTCGAATTTGATTTCGAAGGAAATCTTATCAACGAATGGCTATACCGGCCAACACAGGAAACCAGAACATGGTGGAATTTTAAAGTCCATGGTCTTAAAAGACTATACCGTCATGTAATGATGAATGGTTATGTCTGAGAAAGCCGGAATCGCCAGATTCTGTTCGTTTTAAACCAGAGACTACTTTGTCTGATTGTGGCCTTATAGCCGAACTCAGACAAAAATTCTTTTCAAACTTTGCATTAACAATCTTACACAATGCATACCAGACAATTCAAAAGTAATCTTTACAAAGAGCTCGCGACAGTAACAAAATCCTTGAGCAATCCACACCGTCTTGAAATTCTTGACTTACTCGCACAGGGTTCTTTTCCCGTTGAGTACATTGCCATGCACACTCAAATGCCAATCGCAAACGCATCTCAGCATTTGCAGGTGCTTAAAAATTCGGGATTAGTAACCACCGAAAGGGATGGAAAATACATTTACTACAGGATGCAAAACGAACAAGTTCTTGAAACATGGTTATCTCTAAGAATGCTTGCATTTTCGCAGAATGAAGAAATTAATCAGCTATTGAATGATTACAGGCTTCGGAAAAACCAGCTTTATGTGATAAAAACAGACGAATTACTGGAAAAAATGAATAATGAAGACGTCATTTTGCTGGATGTTCGTCCTAAAGAAGAATATGAAGCAGGCCACATAGAAAATGCAAGCTCAAAACCTTTTAAAAACCTGAATGAAACACTAAGCGACCTTCCTGTAGGGACAGACATTGTTGCCTACTGCCGCGGTCCGCTTTGCCTGATGGCCGATGAGGCTGTTGCTTTACTTAGAAGTAAGGGATACACAGCATATCGCCTGGAAAAAGGTTACTCTGACTGGCTTGCGGAAAAGCGTCCTGTTTCAGCAAGCTAAATTTAATAAAAGTTTCAAGTAATTATTATAATCTAAACCGACCACATTTATGAAGACATTATTTACACTTAATTTTACTGCTATAACTTTAACAGCAGCATTACTTATTGGCCTTCTATCAGTACCGATAGCTGCTCAACAAAATAGTGCTCAACAATCTTACCCAAATTACAGGGTGGCAGGATTTGTTCAACAGCATTTTACACTTGACGAAACAGACGGGCGTCCGGCTAATTTTTCGATTTACAGAGCCAGAATTGGTGTAAGCGGGCAAATTCATGACCGAATTCGGGTAAACCTTGTTGGTGGATATGTGGAGCCGCCAAATAGAACACCAAGGCTTGTAAATGCCTTTGTAGATTTTGATGTGCATCCTTTATTGCAAATCAGAACAGGTCAATTTTTGGTTCCCTTTGGACTTGAAGGCCCCGAAGTGATTACATTCAACCCGGCTATTGAGCGCTCAACTGCCATTCGCAGGCTAAATACATTTAATATGTTTAGGGATATCGGGATACAATTCAGTGGCCGGCACGAAGCTTTTACTTACGCGATAGCTGTAGTAAATGGTACAGGAGCTAACAATCCGGAACAAGTTGATCCGAAAGATATCTTAATGCGTGTTGGTTACGATATTTTACCTGATTTGAATGTAGGATTTTCCGGCCATTACGGACGTTATAAACCGGATGCCACATCATCAAATACGGAAGCAAGATATCGGATAGCAGCAGACTTCTTTTACAGAGGAACTCCATTCTTCACTCGCGGCGAATTTATTTATAGCATAGATGAATTGCCCGGCGGCGGCGATATCACACGATTTGGAACATACTTGCTTGCAGGATACAAAATCACAGAACAACTCGAAGCCATTCTACGCGGTGAATACTTCGAACCAAACACAGATATCGATGATGCAGTCCTCACCATTTTTACGATTGGCGCCAACTATCGGTTTGTCGGAAATACAAGAGTTTCTGCCAATTACGAAATCCGTGACGACAAACTAAATCCGGATATTAAAAACCTATTCACCGTGCAGATGCAGATAGCATTTTGATTAATATTCGGTGTTTGAATAAAAAAAGACAAACTAAACGATAAATAAATAATCATCTAATAAATACAGACATCCCATGAACTTACTAATCATAATAATTACTACATTTTTCGTAGCCACGACCGGATTACAAACTGATCAACCTGCAGACGATTTATTTCTAATCCTGTCATCAGACAATGCTGAAACTCAAATGATGGCAATGGTTTTGGCCACACAATCCTTTAATCAGGATGTAACTGTACGCATTTTACTTTGCGGAGAAGCAGGCGACCTGGCACTCAAAGACAGTGAATCCCCAAATTTTAAACCGGCAGACCGGTCACCTAAAGATTTACTAACAGGATTACTAAACCGGGGGGCAACAGTAGAAGTCTGCGGGATATACCTGCCAAATCGCACGGTTGAAGAAAGCGACCTGATGGATGGCATTGGTGTTGCTGCACCACCAGAAGTTGCTGCTTACATGAAGCTGGCGAATGTCAGGTTGATGACTTTTTAGTAAACGCTGGGAGGGCGGTTTAGCTTTCCTCAGGATAATAAAATCTTTGACGCTCTCGAATATTTTCAATAATGGACTGAACTGTTTCTTCCAGTTCGGGTGGCTGGCTTAATCTAACTTGCTTGGCTTCCTTTGAATTAATAAAGTGAGCCGCCGTATAATAAAGAGGACGAACTATTTCTTTTAAGGGCTCACCTAATTTTTCATCTTGGAACCAATTCCAGACTATATTTTTTTGATGATGGACTAATGAACCTTTAATTAAAAGTTCTAATGTTCTTGTGCTTTCATCAAGACCTAGTTGATGCATCACCACTTTGGCTTCAGACATTATTCCAGTTTCTCCAATCCATAGTGATAGAATCATATGAACGGGTTTAGAACGTGGGTGCATTTTACCAAATTCATTGACAGCTTTATTTACGTATAAGGCTGCTATTTCTTTATGCTTATTTTGCTTGTATAGCATTAGAATTAAAGTTAACAATCCGTTTGGATACCCAGTCTTGGAAACACGCTTGAAGAAGCCCTCAACCTGATCTAAGTTTCCTTTTTTTATGTATAGAAGACCCAAAATTATAATTGCATCTCCTACACCTTCTTCTGCAGCCTTCTCATAGTATTTTACTGCAGATTCTATATCACCCTTGCAATGATTAATATAACCTAGTAAAAAGCTCTTATAATGCTCATTTTGATCTATTGAATGCAAATGATTAATTGCTTTTTCATATTTGCCATTCTCAATTAATTCCTCAACACGATCATAAATTTCAGATGTTTTTGGGGGTAGTTGATTATAATAATTCAAATCACTCTTAACCATTGTTTTGGTTTGCTCGATCAAGTCGTCCCTTTCAGCCGCGCTTATATGCTTTGAGTGTGCAAAAGCCGGAGTCATTAGTGCAGCCCGATCAGGAGAAACTTTTTTATCTCTTAAGTCTCTTGAGTAAATTTCATACAGATTTCTTAGTTCTTCAGGAGCGTACCATGTTTCAAGGAAAATTGTAAGATACTTAGCCTGATTTTTTTGTTTTGGCCCACCTTGCGTCATTATCAGCCACAAGTTGAAAAATCGTTCTTTTATTCTGTATGCGTAGTTTTTCCCCTCTCCTTTTACTTTTTCTAGAATCTGCATGTCTGTTAGCTGCCCCAATACAGCAGATAATGTTTTACTTTCAACTTTTGCAGTTTTTGAGAGAGCTTTCACTTTTACAGCTTCCCAAAAAAATGAAATTTCCAAAACTACCTTTTGTTGCAGAGGAGACAAGTTGCCCAAACGTTCCTGATAGATTGGCGTTGCACGATCCACTATCATCTTTAAATACTCATATCCATATTCATTGGGTTGTTTTATTAACAATTCAACAAAATGCAACATGGTGCGGGGCATTCCATCACTCAAAATTCGAACGGCGTTGAGCTTACCTTCACTGTGCCCGACGAACTGCTTAAGTGATGGTTCTTCAAGAAACTCACTCCAAAATATAAGAAGCTCCTTCACTTCGTCTTGATTGAGTGGCAATAATCGAATAATATTAAAAAATTCATAAAACGGCTCATCGTATTTCCAATGGTGTTCACTAAGTCGGGTGCTTCCTCCAATAATGCGAAAATCTTTATGATTTTGCATCAATTCACGAAATAGCCGGTTCTCTTCTTTTTTTATATTTTCCAGAATACGGTCAATATTGTCAAGTAAAAGCACCAGCTTTTTGCCTTTTTTTTCCAAGGCTTTCTGCATACTAAAATACAGGGCGTTAGTATAGTCCATCGGGTTGTCGCTGTAATTATCCCAATCTGGTTCTTCAATATCAAATTTTTGCGTTGATAATTCATTGCACACCCGCTCCCATAAATCATACAATCTATAAATTCCAGCCTGTTCTTCACTTAGATTTACTGCAATTAGCCTTTTATTAAGTTGATTATCTGTATTAATCTCGGCTTGAATTCTTCTAAGCAAAGTTGATTTTCCACTCCCACGTTGTCCTATGTAAATAAAGTGCTGTATTGAGCCCTCCATATCATCTCGTTTGATAACTGAGATTACTTTTTCAAATTCCTTTTTCCGAACGATAAACTGTTTAATTATATCTGCATCTGATAAACCTGATGCCTGAAAATATATCATTGAATTATTCATATACTTAGTTCATTATTTCAAATTCGGGATGTCTTTTTTGCCACCAAGCTTTTAAAAAGGGGGAAAGGAATCTGAAGTTATTGTTTTTTTCTATCAGGTAGCCATCTTTAACAAGCACAGAGTCCAATAAACTCTTGTAAGGCGTTTTCGGAATAGCTTTATGCGAAAAATCAAATGCTTTTTGCAGGGGATATTGATTGGTATGCGCACATCGTGTCAAAATCCCTATGCAATACTCAAAGTCTTTTTTAGGCAAATACCTTTTCAATCTTTGTTCCCAATCTTCGAAATAGGAATTTTGCTCAATTATTAAGTTAAAAACCCTATCAATGTCTTCACGGGTTAATTCTATCCTATTTTCTTTGTGTAACAGATAGTCGCTCTTATCTATAAAAACCTGAATATAGTACGGCAACAAGTGAGATATTTTTTCGATCATGTAGGCTCGTTCACTTGTACTAATTTTCATTGTTGCATCATCAATTAGCTGATGTATTAATTCTTCAGCTTCGACAATGTCAAGCTCGCTTATAGTAATCGGAACCAAATCATTTATCAACTTTGGTCGGTCGAGTGAACTGATAACATGGTCAATTCCTATCGAACCGGCAAGTACCAGAATTATGTTACTAAAAGACTTATCATGTCGAAGGTTTCTTAATGTGTGAAGCACATTTATAGCAGCTTCTTTACCCTCTTTTTTTTCGATAGCACTTACGACATCAGGGAATTCATCCAGCATTAAAATTATCTTTGTGTCCTCTTTACCGCAAATTTTTATAAGCTCAAACAGCTCATTTTTGAAGTCTAAATCTTTGCGTTCAATTTTTATGCCCGTAGTGTTAATCTCACCTATATCTCTGGATTTCAGAAAATCAGCCAAAATTGTTTTATACCTTTTCGATTTTTGAACAAGCCCCAATAGTAGGTTATATAAACGCCTGTAGAATTCAGCTTGGTTTTTACATGACTCTATATCACTATAAACAGCTATGAAACCGTCAATACAATTTTGCTCTAAATCCTTCATCACAGATGTTTTTCCAACTCTTCTCGGAGCAGAAATCAATAAATGTTCCCCTCTTGCAGCTTTTCTCCAAAATTGAGCATTTATATACTCTCTGCGATAAAAAACATCACCTTCAGCAGGTGCTCCGATAATTGTTTTTGGATGTTTCCAATTCATGATGCGCAATATTTAACAATGGTTTTATTGTCTAATATATTCAACAATAGATTTATTGTCAAATAAAATTAACAATAGTTTTATTGTCTAATATCAATTCGCAAGTGGAAGAAATTAGAGAATTGTGTTTTTAAAAAGCGTATTAATCCCACAAAAAAAACCGCAATCAGCCTGAGTCTGATTGCGGTTTTTTAAAAATGAATAAGAAAAAGCGGCGTTATTACCCGTAAATTTTCTTGGCTTCTTCGAAGAATAACGGATCCACTACAATGCGGCCGCTGTTTTCGTCAATTACTATTTTGTTTTGGCGGCGCACTTCCATCTGAACCTGTGGTGGCATCATCATACCCATACAAGCACCATTTTGCATCGGACAAACAGCCAAACCATTGGCAAGGCCGGAGCGAAGCCTCTCGTAACTGCGCAGATAGCGCTGATTTATAAGTGCTTTTGCTTCATCGCGTTGCTCAAGAAGATCTTCTTCCTCTTTTTCAGTTTTGGTAATGAGTTCTTTCAGGTTGTCTTTCATTTCCTTGAGCTCTTCTTTTCTCTTTTCTAACAGCTCTTTGTTTTCTTCCTGATCCTTAGTTATTTCCTGTTTGAGGATTTCTATTTCCTCAAGGCGTGAATTTGAGTTTTCAATGAGCTGTTTCTGAGCTTCAATTTCTTTTGTAAGCGCGTCATATTCACGGTTGTTACGAACCGTCATCTGCTGGCCTTCATATTTAGTTATTAACTCCTCAGCATCCTGAATTTCAAGCTCAAGTTTTGCTTTTTCAAGCTCTAAGTCTTTGGCCTGAGCTGTGTTCTTATTGATACGCGTTTGAAGGCGCACGACATCGGTTTCTGTATCCATAATGTCTTCGGGGAGATCTCCTCTAAGGCGCTTTAGCTCATCGAGTCTGGAATCGATGTACTGGAGATTTACAAGGTTTTGAATTACTTCTCGCATGGTTTAACTAACGGTTGGTTTATGTGATGTTGTTCTTTTAAAATCTTTGAGGCTCTTTACCGGATTGGTATTTACATTGGTCAAGGCCACCTGCAGGCCGGGGAAGGCTTTTCTGAGTTCATTCGCCATCTTGTCGATAATAGGCGCTTCTGTTTCATAATGACCGGCATCCACAAGCAGTTTATTTTTGGGGATGAAATATTCGTGGTACTTAATGTCGCCGGTGATATATGCGTCAGCACGGGAAGCAAACGCTTTTGATATCAATTGAGCACCGGCACCACCGCAAACAGCCACTTTTTTCACAATTGTGGATTCCGCATCTCCTGAAAATCTTAGTATGTTGGATTCCAAAACCTCAGATACATGTGTAATAAAATCTGTACCATTCATTTCATTTTCCAACTCCCCAATTACGCCAAAACCGTAATCTGAAGAAGAAATCTCAGAAATCATTACATCAATAGAATAAGGTGAACCGGCCATTGCCACATCTACTTTTGATTTAAGTTCAGGCAAGCGATGTTCATCATAAATGAAACGTGCAACCGCAACGTTGGCTTCTTCTTCACTCCAGCCGGTGTCCAAATTAGTTGTATTCAAAACAGCCTCTATTTCACCTCTGAGTCTTTTTGGGAATCTCAATACAACCAGTCTTCTTGTTTTGTAAGAACTCTCAAGAAAATCTGTTTTAATGAGCTCTAATCTTTCGGCAAGCTCAAAAGAAACACCTGCATGAGCAGCATCGAGGTTGGTGTGGGCAGCAATTACATCGATATCATGTCGAATAAGGTTACGAATCATAGAGCCGGTGGCTTGATCTTCGTTGATTCGGTTTATTTTTTTAAAAATCAGGGGATGGTGAGCAAGAATGAGATCGGCTTTTTGTTGAATGGCTTCTTCAATGACCTCAGGAGTAACATCGAGGCTGATGTGAACGCGTTTTAGCGGTTTTTCTGAATTTCCGATTAACAACCCGGTATTATCATAATCCAATTTCGTTGCATTTGGTGCCCACTTTTCAATGAAATTGGAAATATGGCGGGTTTTAATCAGCATATAGCTACTTTCACCCTTTCTATTCCTGACCTCGTGCGTCTGGAATAAATATGTTTAAAATATGCGTTGCTCATCCTTTGAAAAAATGTCATTTTTGAACAGATTTTAAAGATACGACATTTACCTCACCCAAGCAAACCCGTGGTTATGATTGGCTTTGGTTTGATGCGCCCGCGCGCAGTTTATTCGTTTATCTGTTTATTTTTTTATTTACCAAGAATGGAGATATAGCCCAACTGCCACATCTCGGGTATAGAGGGCAACGAAACACGAAACACGAAACACGAAACACGAAACACGAAACACGAAACACGATAATATAATATTCAATTTCTCTTCTTTCTCCTTTTTCTTTAGGTCTTCGTATCTTTGCACAAACTAAATTTTGCCTATGGAAACAACTCTTATTTACGAAATTATAGGGTACGTCGCCTCGGTACTGATTGCCGTTTCGCTGATGATGTCGGCGATTGTCAAGCTTCGGGTGATTAACCTTATTGGAGCTGCCACTTTTTCCCTTTACGGAGTGCTTATCGGATCAGTGCCTGTCGCGGCCATGAACGGGTTTATTGTACTCATCAATATCTATTATTTATTCCAGATGTTCAGCGAGAAGGAGTATTTCAAGCTGCTTCAAGTGCGACCGGAAAGCCATTATTTGCGCTATTTCATTTCTTTTTATGAGGATGACATCAAACAAACGCACCCTTACTTCACCTTTAACCCGGGCGAGGATTCTGTCTGCGTTTTCATCCTCAGAGATATGGTTCCCGCCGGAATTCTCATCGGGAAGAAAACACCAGACGGCCTGCTCGAAATTGAGCTGGATTACGTGATTAAAAACTATCGCGACTTTAAAATTGGCTCATTTCTTTACGAGCACAATACTGAATTTTTCTCATCACTTGGAATCAGAGCAATTCGTATGAAATCCGGTGAGGAAGTTCACAACCGATATCTCAGCAAAATGGGATTCGAACGCGCTGACGGATACTTTACGAGGGTAATTAATTAACTCGGCCTGTTTAAGCTCGACTCGTTCTCTAACCATTCTTTGAACAGCTTCAGAATTTTTTTGAGATTATCATATCCGGCAATTTCAATGGCCCGGTCCAAGTCAATCCAGCACACTTTCTCGATATCTTCAGAGGCCTGAGGCGTAAATTTCTTTGCTGTAGACTGCATGGCATACCAATACGTTTTCTTCTTGAAACTCCCCCACTCATCGGTATAGCTGTGTTTCGTTGTCCCAATTTTTTTGTTGATTATCGGTGGTATACTGCCTGTTTCTTCGCTCACCTCCCTTATAGCGCACTCCTTTTTTTTCTCGCCCTTGTCGATTTTTCCCTTGGGTAAATCCCACACATCGCACCTGTAAATCATCAAGACCTGAGGTTTCTCTTTGAAAATTCGCCAAACTATACCGCCTGCGGCTTTTATGGGGACAAATTCATCCTTTTTCTTCATCAGTTATCTTTATCAGTTTTTTCAGTGAGCGTTTTATTTAACGCCGTAAATGTATTTTCAATGTACTCAGATGCCTCTTCAGAAATATTATTTTTAGTGTAATCTCTGAGCATATCCAGCGTATCAATTGCAAATCGTGCGGCCTTTAAATCTACCTCTACTTGATTGTGGGCGGGATTCGGGATTTCTCCCAGATTCATTTTCGCGATTCTCTCATATTGCTGCACCAGCATCATAAATAAAAGCATGTGCTTTTTTTCTGGGGGAAGATTTTTTCCGTTTATCTCCATAAGGTTTCGGTCTGTTATATTTAGTATTTTACAGGATTAATAATGAATTATTTTTCGGGGTTATTGTGGGATGTCACCCTCATCCCCCTAAAATAAACACAACGTTTGAAAGACACTATTTTTCAATCTGAAATTAAAAAAATTCTTAACGATACGAGTGCATGATAACAATTAAACCGTTCAGGGCGTGGCGTCCGAATGCAGATGACCTGCTTGAAGTTGCCTGTGTGCCATACGATGTGATTAATACCGAAGAAGCAACAGCTTTGGCAAAGGGTAAACCCAAAAGCTTCCTGCACGTTATTCGTCCGGAAATAGATTTACCTGCCGGCACCGATGAACATGCCACTGAGGTTTACAAAAAAGGTGCCGA
>SLDG01000237.1 GCA_007125355.1 Balneolales bacterium
AAAGAAGTAACCAACGCCACAAAAAAGCAGGCAAAATAATTGTGCGCCTGATGGACCATAACATTAGTTTATTATACAACACCATTTCTTATTCACCAAAATAAATTCAGCATAATGTGAGCTAAATCTCAAATCAAATCTGAAATTGTGGATTTGTGATTAATAATCCAGATGAATAATCCGATTGCGTAAATTTTCTATTAGTCAGACACGTATGTTTTTTACTTAGGGTATCCTACAGATAAACAGAAATACCTTCATTCGAATCAATTCAAAAAATCAAAATTCCAGACACAAATAAGACTCATATTCAACAGAAAATGCTAATGCTATCTATCGAGTGAAACTATTTACACAAATAATCAGACCCCACACCCACCCCCGCCGGGCGTTTCAATAACAAATAAATCTCCGGCTTTCATGTTAGCGGCATCGGCGTTTTTTAGTGGTTTTTTGTAGCCGTTTTGTCTGATTATGTATTGGGTTCCAGGCTTACCGGGGCAGCCGCCGTTTATGCCGTACGGGGGGACTACCCGATGTTGTGAAATGACGGTGATTTCAACATCCTCTAAAAATCGTATTTCGCGGATGATGCCATTTCCTCCGTTGAATGTGCCTTTGCCGCCTGAATCTTTTCGAATGGCGTATTTTTCGAGCATCACGGGGTAGTAAAATTCAAAGATTTCGGGATCGGTTCCCTTAGTATTGGTCATGTGGTGATGTGTAGCATCAACACCGTGAAAGTACGGGCCGGCTCCGGTGCCTCCACCGATAGTTTCGTAATAGCCAAACCGCTGATTGCCAAAAAGCACATTATTCATCGTACCCTGACTACAAGCCACCTTGCCAAACGGTTTCAAAAGCAAATCCGTCAATCGCTGACTCACCTCCGTATTCCCGCCCGCTACAGCCGGACATCCCCACGGGTCATCCCCAAAATCTGGATTCAGCAAGCACTTTGGCAGGTTTATTTCCAAAGGCTCCAAAAGTCCGTCGTTTAATGGGAGTTCCTCGTTTATCAATACCCTCAGCACGTACATAATTACACTATTCACGATTGCGGGCGTTGCATTCAGATTTCCGGGATGAACATCCGAAGTACCGGAAAAATCAATGGTCATGGCTTCATCTGAAATTTCCATTTTTGCCTGTAGAACAGTGCCGTCATCCAACAATTCACGGCTCGTGTAAGTGCCGTTTTCGATTTTTTGGATAAGCGCTCTCGTTTTTTCAGCAGCCAGTTTTTTCAGGGCATCCATGTAGTGTCGCAATGTTTCACGGCCGCTTTTGAGCGCGAGTTCCCTGAGTGATTCGGCGCCCCTGTGGTTCGCCGCGACCGCCGCCCACAAATCGGCCATATTTTCCCCGATATTCCGAACCGGATACGGGGCTTTAGTGAGCCGTTTTTGAATTTCATCCCTGTAAACAACTCCCCTGCGAATCATGTGCATGGGTGGAATCACCACACCTTCCTCAGCAAGATTTTTGGCATCCGGCGGCATAGAGCCCGGAGTTTTCCCGCCTGATTCCGCATGATGCGCACGGCTTGCGGCAAAACCGAGCAAGGTTTCATTATCCTTATCATAAATCGGCGTAACCACCGTAATATCAGGCAAATGCGATCCGCCATAAGCAGGATGATTTGTAACGACCACATCACCCGGTTTCATTTCAATATGCTGCATCAGAGAGCGCACGCAAAGTCCCATTGCGCCCAAATGAACCGGAATATGAGGCGCATTAACGACCAAATCGCCGTCTTTGCTCAGGAGCGCGCACGAAAAATCCAACCGGTCTTTTACGTTCACCGAAATGGCCGTACGCTGCAACATCTCCCCCATTTCCGTAGCGATGGACGTTAATCTGTTCGTATAAAGCTCAAGCATTGCGGCTTCAGATTCCGGCGTTTTTCCGGCAATTTCAGCCGACTCCTTTTGAGTGAGAGTAATTGTGCCGTCTGATTTAACCTCGCCCTCCCAGCCGGGTTCCACAACGAGCGTACTGTACGGGTCAGCGACCATACACGGCCCGGCAAGCTTACCGCCTGATTGCAGCTCGCCTCTGGTAAAAATCTCAATCTCGTGATACTGCCCGTTAAACCACGCTTTTTGTTTCCTTTTTGGGATGCGTTCTGTTTTGCCCGATAAAACATCCTCGCCCATCCCCTGTTCATGTTTCCCCGCGGACACAATTATGCGAATAGAAACAACTTCAACTTCTTTATCCTCAATCCAGTGCCCAAATCTTTGCTGATACACATCGCTGAAATCAGAAAAAAGGGTGTCCGTGTCTTCGAAATCCATATCCACAGCATGGTGCTGCCCCTGAAAACGCATCGAAATAATTTTCCGGGTATGAATATTGCCATCCAATTGGGGATTACTTTTCTCTAATTTCTTCCGGGCTTGAACAGTTAAATCATCGACGATATCATCCAGGTCAAATTCAATTTCTTCAAACGGACGCAACACCTGAATGGCTGCATATTCTTCAATGTGTGAGCAACCAAGCCCGTAAGCGCTCAGTAATCCGGCCCATTCCGAAACCAAAACGGTCTTGCACTGCAGTAATCCCGCGATAGCGCACGCATGCTGACCACCAGCCCCGCCAAACGAAACCAGCGCGTATTCTTTGGTATCGTAACCCTGTCGCACAGAAATTCTTTTCACCGCATCGGCCATGCGCTCATTTGCAATGGCCAAAAATCCTGAGAGTACATCTTCCCGTGTCGTCTTCTCCCCTGTTTTTGCCTGAATTTCATCACATATTTCGTGCAGTTTTTCTTCCGCTTTTTCTTTTTTTACGGGGATGTGGAATCCCATCGGATCAAGGCGTCCGGCCAGAAGGTTTACATCGGTTATGGTCAACGGCCCGCCGGCTCCATAACACGCCGGACCGGGAAATGCACCGGCGCTCTCATGCCCGACTCTGAGTGTAAATCCATCAAAATAACAAACCGAGCCGCCACCCGCCGCTACCGTCTCGATTTTCAATGCGGGAGCCATGAGCCTTGCATCACCCACGCTGTGTTCAAAAACCATTTCATGCGCCTTGTTATATCTGGCAACATCCGTGCTTGTGCCGCCCATATCAAACGAGACAGCCTTTGTAAAACCGTGGTTTTCGGCAATTACAGCAGCCCCGACAACGCCTCCCGCCGGCCCGCTCAGCAGGCTGTCTTTGGGTGTGTACCGGTTTCCCGGAGTTAATCCGCCGGCGCTGTTCATCACATACAAGTAGCCATTTTTGAGCTCCTTTTCCACCGAATTCAGGTAAGCATCAATTACAGGTGCAAGCACCGCATTGGTTACGGTTGTTTGCAATCTCGGCAGAAATCCTATCATAGAAGCCAACTCAGACGAAACCGAAACATGACGGAATCCATTTTCCATCAACAAGTGCTTCAATTCCAGTTCGTGCTTATCAGAAATATAACTGTGCATCAAAACCACCGCCGCGGAATCTATGCCTTTAGAAACCAACTCCTCAATACGATGTTCAATTTCAGAGAACTCAGGCGCGGAAACTACTTTTCCATTTTTATCAAGGCGTTCGGGAACCTCAACAACTTCCTCGAAAAGCGGCTTTGGCTTTACTATTTTCAGCGAAAACAAATCCGGACGCTGTTGTGTGCCAATCAGGGGGAAATCACCAAAACCTTTTGTGATGAAAAGTGCAGTACGGCTGATTTTTCTTTCCAGCAACGCGTTTGT
>SLDG01000352.1 GCA_007125355.1 Balneolales bacterium
TCAGCCAGTCATCCCCCTCTAAACCTACAGAAACTTGTATGTTCCCCGGTGCATTTTTGGGCTGAATGCCATGCCAGATTGAGTTTTCTACAAATGGCTGAAGAAGCATGGCGGGGATTTCGATGTCGAAAAGGTCATCCTCGGTGAGCGAATTTGTATCTATGGTAAAATTCAGGGGATGTTTCAACCTGAGAGATTCGAGCCTTACATACATTTCGAGCCGCTCTAATTCCGCGGATAGTGAGGTATTTTTTTGAAAGGAGCCTTCAAGCTGCAAACGGATTAATTTTGCAAATGCTGCAAGATATTCCTGCGCTTCCCCGGGCGTCTTTTCAGCTACATAATAGCGTATAGAGTTGAGTATATTGAATACGAAATGGGGATTCATCATAGCACTCAATGCCTGCTGTTCGAGTTCTACAGTTCGCTTATACTGAGCAAGTTTTTCCTGCTCCTTTTTTTGAACTGTTTGAATTCTGAGTCTCACCAACATAAATGCTGATACTGATAAAAATGCGATAAAAATTAAAATAAAGCTTCTTTTTTGCCAGAAAGGCGGCTCAATAATGAAATTTACCTGCGTAATTTCAGATTCTATTTCTCCGTTTTCGGCCGATGCTTTTATGAAGAGGTTATAGTTTCCGGGCCTCATGTCCCGAAATGTCAATTGAGGCGACAGAGAAGCATCCCATTTTTCATCCTGCAAGTTAAAAGTATAAAAATATCGGGTTGAACCCGGAGTTCTGAAATAGGCTGCCCTTGTATCAATTTGGACTGAACGCGTGCTATGGTGCAATTTTTTTATTGAGTATTCATCTAAAAATTCACCATCCACCGTAATTTTAGGCTTTTGCAAGTTAAGCCGCACACCATCAAGCCCGGTTTTTTCCCTATTGGTGATAATAACCGAATTTGAACCTCCATAGACTATTTTACCATCAAGAAATCCACTGGTTTTAACATTTCCGGATGCAAATTGCGTGAATCTGCCATGGGTGTACTCGAACAAGCCTTCAGTTGTAGAAAACCAAAGGGCACCGTGCGCATCCTCATTAATTTCCCGAATGGACAAAACATTAAACCCCTCTTCTACCAGCCATCTCAGGCGGCCATTTTCAATAATCCACGCGCCCAAACCATTAGTGCCTACGGCAATACTTCCATCACGCAATAGTTTAAGTGAGGTAATCTGTTCGGTTTCAAGTTCATCAAATAGCAACTCGGGCCCCGACTCTTTTATGATAAACAGACCACTTGGGGTTCCGTATATCACCCCCCATTCAGGGTGTTTCACTACAGCGGATGTCCTTATTTCGGCAAGGATACGTTTACGTTCTGCTTCACCCGTTTCCGGATTTCTAACAAAAAGGTCAACACCTTCTATAGAGCTTGCATATACGCTGTCCTGGCTCACAATATGAATACCCTTAATTACTGATAGAGGACTTTTCCAAAAGGTGGGCTTCATTTGATCATCATAAAAACTCGACCAATAGAGATGAGCTGTTCCCCCAAGAACCAAATTCCCATATGCATATTCCACCACACCAATTTCATTTCTTGGGGGATTATTTAATGATACCTCGTATGATTTTATATCAGTGTCAGAAATAAGCAGTATGGTGTTTGTACCGGTGCCAAGAATTATTTCCTCTTTTTCAGTAACCGCGAGCCGGGTAAACATATTGGTACTCCAATCACGGGAATTGATAAACCTGTTGTTCCATTGGCCGGCAGTGAATAAATAAACGCCATCACTCAGGGTTGATGCCCACACATTACCTTCAATATCGTAAAATACGGTCGTCACGTACATTCCTTCGAGCTCTTTTCGTACCACTTGCCGTGTAACAGTATCATAGAAGAAAAGCCCTTGATTTGTACCAATGGCAAATTTACCGTCTGATGTTAGTGCGGCAGTAACAATTATGGCAGGGAAATCATCATCCCAAAAGCGAAACTCCGGAATTTCTGCCGTGCCGGTAATATTTTTATATCCGTTTCGAGTAGCCCAGTACACTTCGCCATCGATATACATTGGTTTGGCAGCAACAAATGTATCTTCAAGTACTTTATCAAACCGGTTTTCTTCGGGATAAAAACGTCCAACTTCGCCCTGATTATTCAACCAAATTTGCCCCTCTTCATCAACATAAATATTTCTGATCAGGGAACGTGGAATAAATATATTTTGACTTTCGGAATCGGATATTATGGCTAAATAACTGTTTTCTGATGCGATATACGTAGTATTTTTATGCAAAAAAATGGCGGTATGTGTCGTACCTGATGCCATTCCACGCAGGCGCTCGTCGGTTTGTTCGTTATACAAAATTCCGTCTCTAAGGTAAGCGGGCCTTCCGGTGAAATTCCTCATCCACAAAGAGCCATCGGCTGAAAACGCCATTTCGAAAATTTCGTTACTTGGCAACCCGTCCAATACATTAAACGTGGTGTATTCGTAACCGTCAAAGCGCATCAATCCGGAGCTGGTGCCAAACCAAAGGAATCCGTTATCGTCGCGGGCTACATCATAGACTGTGGCGCCGGGCAGAAAATGCAGGGGAGCATCACTTTGCGCCTGAAGTAAATCATTAAAGAAGAAAATGCAAAAAATCAGGAAAATCTTCCGCATGTACTATCCGGTATATCGTTTTACGAATTCTGAGAAGTCAGACATTTTTCTTCTTGAAACGGGAATTTCTTTACCATCTTTCAGAATAGCTGTTGATTCGCGTGGAACCACTTTGTCTATGTAATTCATATTCAAAATATAAGAGCGGTGCACTCTGTAGAATGTTTCTGTTTCGAGCAATTCTTCATATTCCAGAAGGGGTTTTGAGGCCGTCAATTGCCGGCCGGCACTAAGGTAGAGGCGTGAGTAGGTATTATCTGCCTCAATATAGCGGATATCTTCGACGGATACCATTTCGAGGCCACGGTGCGATGTAATTACCAGTTGTTTGGCGGGTTGTTCTTCAGATGCCTGAGTGGCTGCATACTGCAAAGCGCGCTTGTAAGTTTTGCGAATTTCAGTATTCTCTTTGATGGTTGCCGCCCAGTGTATAATTTTTTCGCATGTTATAGCGAGCTCTTGTCTGGCAACCGGTTTTAATAAATAATCTATAGCGTTGATCCTGAATGCGCGAACGGCGTATTTTTCGAAAGCAGTTACAAAAACGACAAGGAAATTATAATCACCGGCTTTTTCGAGTACATCAAATCCGGTTCCGTCTTGCAGCTCTATATCCAGAAACACGATATCCGGTTGATGCTCTTTTACCAGGGCAACTGCTTCTTCAACAGAGCCTGCATCTGCAATGACATTAATGTCGGAGCAACAGTCTTTTAACAACGACCTCAGCTGAATGTGATTCTCCGGCTGATCGTCCACCAAAAGGGCTTTCAATGTAAATTAATTCTTGTACTTGGATAATAAACGGCTGGTAATATACATATTTCGGGGGAAAAAACCCCCATTTGGCAAGCTTTTTGCTGAGTTTAATTTAATTGATGATTGCCAATTAGTTATCTAACCATACTTATTCCTGCTTCTCTTTTTTAGGAAAAGAAGCAGGAAATATCCTTGTTAATTAAATACAATACGATAATAAACACCTGAAGGATGGAGGTTTAATAAGACTCTTTCCGATTCTACTGTTTTCTCATATAATACTTCTTCATCAGGTGCAATTACGAGCATATTTTTATCCACAAGTTCTGAATCGAGCAACAGTTCCAATGTTAAGGGCATTCTGTACAACTCATTATCTAAACTATCATCAAAAAATAATTCAAATGTTTTTGTGTCAACTTTATTTAAGTTCCATTCAGCTTTATTGCGTTGCATGGTATAGAGGGTAACATCATCCATAGTTGCCAGCCATACCTTGCCTTCTTCTCGTTTCTGCTTTACATAGAGCATTTCCTCATAAAAGTTATCCCTCTTGTAAAATCCCCAGTCTCTTGGACGTCCATCCGTTTCGCCATCCCAGCCAATACCGTGATAAGTAGTGATGATCCACGATCCCAAATCAATGCTATTATCTAAATGTTCTTTAAATTCGGCGGGATTATTTACGTGTTCGCTTGCACCTTCAAAATCAATGTCTTCCATTCTCAATGATGGTAGTGCTAACCAATTCGGGGGTTCGGTTTCATCACCGGGCATGATGTACGGGCCATAACCTTCAAATATTGGTTCAAAAAGCCTTCCGCTCAAAAAACCGGCTTCACTAAGTGCCTGCTGTGTTTCCGGTAACCGGCCGCCACCATGAGGATAAGCATACGAAACGGGTAGAATACCGTGAGCCATCATACTCTCGTAGTTTTGAGTGAATGAGTTTAAAGAATACTCATAACCAAATTGATCGTGATCATCATGCTTGTGTCCATGACCGAATATACCAAAACCATAAGGTACGAGGTCCTTTAGAATACCGTACATGAATGGGAACCTGTCGAAATTATAAGAAACAATCTCGTAATCCATAATCAATCCATGATCTATAAGCCATTGATTTTCTACATGGTGCAAATCAGGACGTCCACTATCGTAAGTTACGGTGTAGGCAGAGCGAAAATCGTCTTTCCATTTTGTAACACCAACTACTTCTATATTAGTTGGTTCAACATATTCTTCTTTCTTGTTTGAAACATCGCAACTGCTTACAAAAATAACTATGCTTAGTAATAGAAGTGCAGAAAATAATTTTAGAAAAGGGAACTTCATAATATAAGTTGTTCTTTGTTACTTCAATCTTAATTGATCAGTATAATTACATATATCTTGGAAATGAAAACATTGATCTTATCAATTTACCGAAAAATAAACTAACGATTCGTCACCGTTCTTTTCATGATAAACCTCTGTCTGACCCGTTTTTATAGAATAACATTTGTAGCCATAAATGACAAGAAACTCCAGGATTTCTACACTTGATGTACCTGCTTTATTCAGCTGTTGGTTACATATTTCAATAAATAGGTGTTTAACCTTTTTCTTTCTAAGAAGTTCCCGCATTCCTTTTAAAACAGAGTACTCATGGCCTTCTACATCAATCTTTATCAGGTCAACTTCCGTTATGTTATGCTTCTTACAGTAAGCATCCAATGATATTGACTGAATGTCTTCATAATGTTCTGTTTTATTATATATAGAAGACGTGCCTGTATTCCCAGTTAGATTCTGATAGATTCGAATCAATTCGTTTTTATCAGATGCAATCTGTTTAACAGGTATTACATTCGATAAATTATTGAGTTCTAAATTTCTAAGTAATACAGAATGTTGATAATCCATTGGCTCAAATGCATGTATATTGCCTGTCGTAGCTTTTGAAAATTGAACGGTGTAGTACCCAATATTAGCGCCAATATCAAAAATTATGTTACAGTTTAAAGCTTTTTCAAGCATAAACTTTTGATAATTTGCCTCAGTTATGTAACTGCCATGAACAAATATATTCCACGGTATCCAATCTCTCAAATTACAGATTAAGCGACAATCATTATTTAAACTTATGACCAATTCCACATCTTTATTCTGAACAAAGGGCCTTATGAATTTCTTTGTAAGAAAATCCTTTCCTTTGAAATTTGGAAGTGTTCTAAGCAGGCTACCAAGTGCTTTTAATAAGCGATTCGACATATTATTTTATACATTTTTTAAGGCTTCAAATATATCAATAAACAGAAACTGAAGTTTGAAGCAATTACATTTACTCAAGATAGTATTAGTGACTCATAGATTTGTTTTAGCTTTTCTCGCTTTATAGTATTGCTGAATCTAGAGCTAACACTTTTGTGTAACTCTTTGGATGAATAGTTTTGCCAATCTCCGCACATTTGTTCTAATGCTTCTTGTAAACTTTCAGAAGATTTTACTAAAAGGCCATTTTGTTTATTTACTATCACATCAGGGCCACCGCTCGATAATGCAACCGCCGGTAACCCGCAAGCTATGGCTTCAAGCAATGCTAACCCAAAAGCCTCACTAAGGCTTGGCTGCACATAAAAATCGGCACGTTGATAAAGCGAACGCAGCTCTTCTTTTCCTACCGGCGGCTGTATGGATATATTGTTAATTGACTCCTCTGCTATTTGCTTAATGATGCGATTATAATACTCTTTGTCGGTTTTGTCGCCTACGATCGTAAATGAACAATCTGATTTCAGTTTTTGGGATTTTGAAATTGCATCAATCAGCAAATGAAGCCCTTTTATATGGGCAAATCGAGCTACGCACAATATATTTATTTTTTCTTTTTGGGATGACTGCTTGACAGGTGGTTTGAAGTAGTCGAAATCTATACCATGCAGGAGTGTTTGTATTTTTTCAGAAGCTTCGGGATGCATTTTTTCGACATCACCTTCAAGCTTCGGACCCACGCAGATAATTTTGTCCGCAGAATCTATTATGTGACCAACTCTGTTTTTAAGAGATGGGATTTTAACACTATGGTACCAATCAACTCCATGGGTAGTAATCACCACGGGGATGTTTCTTTTCTTGGCCTCATGAACAACTAAACCGCATGGATACAGAAAATGGACATGCAGCACATCCGGTTTCTCCCTATCGAGAATTCGTCCAATTTTTTTGCCAAGCATTTGGGCGGTTATTCCTGAAAGCCTTCTTCTTGGAATCGAAAGATAAACTACAGGCTCAACGGGGAAACCATCCCTGACATAATCAGTTGCTTCTTTTCTACCAAAAAGAACCGATGGTTTGAAAGGAACACAATCAACAACATGAACATCAGAAAACGTTGAAACCAAGCGAGCTTCTTCCCGCACGAATACATGTTGATATGGCCTATTCAGTGTCGGATATAAATACGATAAAATTAAAACCTTCATTTATTCACCGATAGCTTCCTGATTATAATTGCATTATACAAGACTATAAATATAATGTGCACAATGGTAAGCAGCCATAAACCTGTAAGAATATCCCCCATTAAATAGCCGATGTAAATGCAACCCGGCCGATAAATCAACGAGACAACAGGGAAAATCGGTGTAAGATGATGTAGGTTTAAAGTTAAGTATGCATTACTTGAAGGAGAACTCACAAAAATGAAAAAGATCATTGGTGCAATTATTCGGGCCATTTCACCGGCTGCGTACCAATCGCTACCCAGAACAAAGGCAAAAATTTCAGGACCCCAACCTAAAATTATAATCAGTGGAAGTAAACCAACCAATGATAAAAATCCCCATGTTTTAAATAGAAATTTTTTAGCAAGCTTATAGTCATGTGCGTAATCTGTAAAGGTTTTGTAGAACACCTGCGCCATTGCCTGACCGATGAACATAGCTGGTAAGGAAAGCACCCGCATAGCAACAGAGTAGAATCCCACAGTGGCTAACTCGAATAATTTTGTAATTACCAACACGGGAATTTCAAAAGAAAGCCGGTCTATAAACGCGGCTGCCAGATTAAATTTAGGATACGCCTTATTCCTGTAAGCATTAGCTTTTAGCGCGCGGCTTGATGGCCTGTTTTTAATAGCACTTCGAATTCGGCGAACATTAAACCGGAAGAAATACAAAATGGTCAGCAACCGGCCGATAATATCACCGGCAATGAGCCCTGTTTTTTGTAGTAAAAGAGGGATACCTGCAAGCTGAATTCCAGAAATAGAGGTTATTTGAAATATTTTTGCCTTACCAAGGAAACTGTAGTGCTCAAACCGGTTGTGATGGTTAAACAAAATATTGTAAAATGCCATAGCTATGACTGCCGCAGGCAAAAAATAGAATAACCAAAAGGATTCGACCGGTATATCCATCATTTCCTGAAACCACGAACCGGCAAATAATAAACCGATTAATGTCAATCCAGAAATTATCAGCGTGCTTATTCCGGCATTCCAAGCCACTCGCTTGGCATCTTCATCTGTTTTGGATGGAATAATTCCCATCTCGTAGCGCAGGGTAGCGCTTGTTGCGATAACGATTAACAAGGACAAGTAAATTGCATAAACCCCGAATTCGTCTTCTGTATAATAGCGGGTTAGTACAGGAGTTGCCGCCAATCCTATGATTTGGGCTGTTATGGTGCCCGATGATAATTTTAAAAATTTACCACCTGTGCCGGATTTTAGAGTATCTTTTATCCTGCTAAATAATTTCATAAGTTCTGCCGGTATATGCACCGGCTGTAGTTTACAATCAGTAAAAGTTCACAGGTTTGAAAGAATCAAATAATACGGATAAAGTATCAATAATAATACCAACGCATAACAGGCTAAACCTGCTTAAACGCGCGCTTGCTTCATGCTTTAACCAAACCTGGCCAAACATTGAAATTATTGTTGTTAATGATGGTTCAAAAGATGGTACGCGCGAGTATCTCGACTCACTCAATAATATTACTGTTTTTCATAATGAAGCACCTAAGGGCGGGCCATACTCGAGAAATCTTGGTGCAAAATATGCCACAGGAGTGTTCATTTCATTTTTAGATGACGACGACGAACTACTCCATGAAAAAGTTGAGCGGCAAATGATCTGGTTCAAAAAAAATCCGGAATCCAACACCGGCGTCCTGACCTGTGATATGCTTGCCGTGAGGCCTGACAAAGAGTTTATTATCGAGAACCGTAAACGCGGAAATGTGTACAGAGATTTATTACAGAAGTATTGTGTGCAAGGGATACACACTATGCTGATCCGCCGTGAAGTTTTTGAGACCTCAGGTGGATTTGACCTGAAACTTGAATCTAATCAGGAATACGACTTGATGATTCGGATGGCTGAAAAAACAGCATTCGATTTTCTTCCTGAAGTCTTAGCAAAAGTATATTTAACGCCGGGACAAATAAGCCTTAATTTCAGAAAAAAAAGAGATGGTACCATAGCTTTTATACGTAAAAACAAAGCCCGGTACAAGGCGGAGGGATTTGTTTTTTACCTGCGGGAAATGGCGCGACTATGGGGTATTGTTACGGTATACCAGTTTTCGGTATGGTTTGGGGTTCGTTTTTATCGTCTGGTTTTTCCATAGCCGGGCCTGCGTAGTACAGGCTAAACGCAAGAGCGCACATCACCCATAAATTATTATCGTTCATACCGCCCCCATAAAACTGATAGAAAATGAGAAAGGCGAGTATAGTAGAAAAACACGTAATAGAGAGTATTTTTTCTGTCAAATCCTCAGACCTTTTAATGTTAGAATGGGCTATCATCAAAATTTTAATCATAATCAGCAGATACAGTATAATGCCAATCAAACCAAGTTCTGCAAGAATAGTATAGATCACGTTATGCGGCTCAGCAACATCCACCGTTTCCTGCAATGAATAATAATCGGTAAACCGGTCCACGAATCCCCTGTATCCCACTCCAATAAAATATGAATCTATAAACATGCCAAAAGCAGCGATCCCGAGTAATACACGTATTCTCGACGAGTCATCTGCTGTTCCCGCGGTAATATCAAGAAAACGCTGTGCTGCATTAATCAAGGTGTATGAAAATTGTGGTACTGCAATTAGCACCACGACAATCAATAGCCCTATGTATGCAAAGAGTTTAACGTTTCTATAGTACCATGCAATGATGATAATCATAAATATAGCCGCCACCCATGCGCTTCTTGAATATGTTACTATCAGGCCTCCACTCATAATTGCAAATGCGGCTATAGATAACACTTTATAGACTTTATTGGTATCAGCCAAAATTACGCATGCTGTAAAAGCCATGGGAATAAGAAACATTGTGGCAAATCTGTTAGGATCATTGGTAGTACCCGAAACACGTCCTCTCATCATACTGCCCTCAGCTAGAATATTTTGAATGGCCACATCTACATTGGTAAGGTTTTCATAAACGGCGTAGGCTCCAAGTAATACTGCAACTACAGTCGCGGCTACCATTAGATGAATCATCTCATTTTGCCGCTTCATTTCATTGAAAACCAGATAAATAAAAAAGACTGAAATTAAAAAACGGGTACCCTCAATAAAGCCATCCATTGGATCAGGCGACCATAAAAGCGACACATATATTAGTGCCAAAAGCAGCATAAAATGTATTTCAAGCCCAAGCAGCCTCATGGTTAAATTACCATCAGCAAGGCGCCGGATTACAATAGAAACTACGGCCGCTGCAAGCGCAATTTGAAAGAGCGTAATTGGTACAGCGGCACCTTCAACTACATGCACCAAGTTACCCAAAAATGTGCCTGTAACTATAATAATGACCCATAAATAAGGCATTTTATAGGTTTGCCAATAGCCATATACAAGCAGCGGAAGAGTAAGCACGATGAGTGGCAGCCACACAAATGACACAAGCATAGAAACTAACAGCACCGCTGTTACAAGTAGTGCTGATGCAACTACCGCGTAGTTTGCTACCCTGTTATTTGACAAGCTGATTGCCATTTACTTATTTCTTGCGATAAGACAACAGTTCTTTCAACTCTGTGATCTTTTTAAATTCATCGCTTTCTTTGTCTCTTTGTTCAGCTATGTAATTGCTTAACACTACCAAAAAGACACAAATGAACAAACTGAAGAAAAAGCCGCCTAAAACTATAAAAGCACGCTTTGGCCCATCTTTATATGTTGGCAAGTGGGCATAATCAATAATTTGTATGTTTCTTCTTTCGGTTTCCGCGAGCATTTGCTGCTGTACAAGCTGTGGGAATATAGTTTCATATATTTTGCCCTGAACCACAACATCTCTGTATAGCCTCATGTATTGTAATCCTAAATCAGGAACTTCCTCAAGGCTTGGGATTATGGTTAATTCAGCCTCTGATTCTCCTCTTTTCGTCAGGTCAGAAATAACGCGGTCAAGTTCGGTCCTCATTCTGCGTAGATTCATTAGCTCAGGACTATTCTGCCCAACCAAACTCTCCAGAATATTAATTTCTATTTCAACTTCAGTTTTTTGTGATATCGCATCAGCAAGTGCATTAACAAGCACCCTGCTTTGGCTTTCAATATCAATGATACCATGCTTTTCCTGGAACTCTCTGAATTTATTTTCGGCTTCTTCCATATCCTCAAGATTCTGCAGAAATCGTTTTTCAATGGTATTTAGGCGTTCCTGAATATTTGCACGATTAATAATAGCCACTACCGAATCGAGATGCGCTATGTAGAAGTTCGCCATCTCTTGTGCACGTTCCGGTTCCCTGTCTATAACATTTAACTCTATAGCCGTTATCGGGCTGAAACCAAATCCCCCTTCGCGTATCAATTGGATTCTTGTGTTACTGTCTAACTGTCTCAGCGTTTGCTCAATAAACCTGTGCCCGTACACATCCATTAAATCAAACTCAGTTATAAGCTTTTCCCTAACAGTCCTGCTATTCAGGATTACAGCGAGTGCTTCTGGATTAATATTCTCTGAATCGAAGGTTAAAGGAAGCATACTGCCCACTAACCCCCCGAGCCCTCCAGGCAGGGATCTTTGCTGAGCCGGAGGCATAACGACCACAGTAGATTTAAATGTAGTTGGCCACAATAAACTTACTATAAGTGCAATTATGGTAGAAGCTAACACCACTTTTACGATGAACCACTTTCTTCTGGCAAGAACAAGGAGGAAATCGAGAATATTTATTTTTTTCGCGGGTTCGGTTTGTTTCATTTAAGCTGCTTTTCGGAGTTTTAAATTATTTCCAGGGATCTGAAAACGTATAAACTTACAATATAACCTGAATTTTGAAAAAATGTTTTGATTGATTTGGGATTAAAGATGTGGGAAGTATGTTAAAGCAAACGTCATTTTTGGGTTGGTTGCTGTATCATTGTGTACTCGTTGTTTGTCTGCCTCCAACTACACTCGACATCTTTGTAGAGATGTAAGTTTGGGTTCATTCCATTTAAGATGCCGAAATCCAAGGTAACCCTCTTACCCGATGTTTGTTTTAAGTTTTTGATACAGTATCTTTTCAGCGGGAAAAACATCCCCCTTAAAATCTTAAACTTTTTGTACGATTGACTAATTCTCCCACGGTTACTGTTGCTATTCCGGTTCTTAATGAAGAGGTTTTTATCAGAAGTGTACTAAATAAATTTCTGAACAACACCTACCCGCACATTACAGAGATTATTGTTGCTGACGGGGGGAGCACAGACTGTACCCGCGCTATCGTTCAAGAGATTCAAAAAGAACATCCCAAAGTAAAACTGATTGAAAACCCGGATCGTAAACAAGCAGCTGGGATGAATCGTATCATAGAAGTTGCAGAAGGAGATTTAATTGTTCGTGCCGACGGCCATTCTGAGTACGCCGATGACTATGTTGAAAAATGCGTAGAGGTCATGAAGCGAACCGATGCCCTGAATGTGAGCGGTTCACAGCGGCACGTTGCTTTAGAACCGTTTCAGGCAGGTGTGGCACTGGCATCGCGCACATGGTTCGGTAACGGTGGTGCCCATTACAAAGACCCTGAGTACGAAGGGCCATCCGACACAGTTTTTTTGGGATGTTTCCAGACGGAAGTCCTAAGAGAAATTGGTGGTTACAAACTGCTTGATTCCGATTATGTAAACGAAGATGCGGAACTAAACGCCCGACTTAGAAAACGTAAACCTGACTCCGTTTTTGTGAGTCCGGAAATTAAAGTCTGGTATTTTCCCCGTAATACACCTGCTTCACTTTGGAGACAG
The DNA here is from genome assembly GCA_007125355.1 of Balneolales bacterium. GTDB lineage: Bacteria > Bacteroidota > Rhodothermia > Balneolales > Cyclonatronaceae > SLDG01. The sequence goes on from SLDG01000352.1 coordinate 12,639, forward strand.
TATTATTATTACGGAAAAAGCAGGAAAATCACCCAATCTGTTCATCCCGAGCAAACACCATTCAGAAGCCTTTTGCCATTCTATTCTGTTTCAGTTGCTTTTTTATTATGTATAATCGATTTGATTTTAATTACCGGTGGAATGATTGCCGGAACCGTGGCTACTGTAGGGTTGCTTGCCACTGCAGTAGCATCTGCGAGGGTTGTACTTCGGTTTCGTAAAAACTTCATTAAGGAATTCTGGCGTGGTCCTGCTGAAAAAGTCCCCGGGTTACTTCACCAAATTATCAGCACCTGGTCAGCAATTCTCATCATGCTTTTTGCGCATTTTAGCGGTACGCTAATTCAAAAACTTCGCTTATTTAGAAAATCGGGTTCAGATATTAAACTCTAAAAAGATTTCTTTATCTGGTTATAGCTACATACGCTGTAATTACGCTTGCAACGGTTGCAAGCCCACTAAAAATTAATTGAATATTCCGGTTTCTAAGTTCTCTTTTTTGAAACTCATACTGTCTTGCAGCCACTAAAGTATCGAATGGTTCGCGGTCAACAAAAATAATATCGCCCGACTCAAGTGTTGCCTCATCTGCCGGGTACCACGCCATGTTACCCGCTTTTATTACGAATACACGCTCTACGTCCGCCGCACGGGCAAATCCGCCGGCAGCACTCACATAACTTTCGGCACTTCTGCCACTTTCGAAAGCATAATATCCCGGATTATTAACTTGTCCGAATAAGAACACTGTTTTTTCATCTCTTGGGA
>SLDG01000241.1 GCA_007125355.1 Balneolales bacterium
TAGCAACACGGGAATCGGAGTTAACCCGGATTATTCACCCAAAAATTTTCATGCTTTCGTGAATAATTCGGGGTTAAACAATCCTGTCGGGGTCGCTTAAATCGGGGAGTTGGCCGCGGTATCTGAAAATGCGTCTGATCCACTTTACAAGTGTTGTGCTTTGGTTTTTTATGTACCATTGGTCGGCCGCCCGACGCGCGCCCAGAGCGTAGCCCGGGTAGGGGAAGATCGTATCGGCTATTTTTTTCAGTGAAACTCCGTTTCGCATGGCAAGAGCGTAATATCCGATCATTTCACCGGCGTGAACACCACACACATCCGCTCCCAGAATCTTGCCCGAAAACTTTTTCGCGTATATATGTATCCAGCCTTCGGTGGATTCATCTGTAATAGCCCGGTCTATTTTGCTGTAGGGGAAACGGTACACTTCATATTTCACGCCTTTTTCATCCAGCTGTTTTTTGGATGCTCCCACGTGCGCCATTTCCGGGTCGGTGAATGTACACCAAGGAACATGTTTCGAATCGATTTTCATTGGCACCTTCAGCAACGCGTTTGTCACCGCCACTTTAGCCATGTGTTCACTCATGTGTGTGAACTGATACAAACCGGTTATATCTCCGGCCGCATAAATATGGCGCTGACTCGTGCGGCATTTTGGGTTTACTTCGATTCCGCGTTTAGTGTATTTCACGCCGGCTGCCTCAAGGTTGAGTTTATCAGCATTGGGGATTCTGCCGGTTGCGACAAGCAGTTTTTCAGCTTTTAATGTGGTTTTTGAGCCGTCTTTTTCAATGACAACCTGAACTTCCTTGTCGGTGCCGGAAACAGATGTAACACCGCTGCCAAGTTGCATGTTCACTCCGTCACGCTCCAGGGAGTCTTGTACGATTGAAGTAAGCTCCGGTTCATCTTTCGATAAAATCCGACCACCCATATCCACAATGGTAATTTGTGTGCCCAATCGCTGAAACGCCTGTGCCATTTCAGAGCCAATCGGCCCTCCGCCAATCACAATCATACTTTCGGGTTGCTTCTTCATCTCAAATAAGGTGTGATTGGTGTGATGAGGGGTCGAATCTAATCCCGGAATAGGTGGAACAAAAGCCCTGCTGCCGGCGGCAATTAGAAAATATCTTGCGGTTATGCTTTCGACATCACCGTTTTCTTTTTTGATGGAAAGGGTATGATTATCCTTAAAAGTTGCTTCACCTGTGCGCACATCCACACCCATATTTCTGAAAATATCGGGATGGTCAGCATCTTCGTAAACTTCCTCCCGTATGCGGTCGAGTGCGTCTGCTATTTCGGCATAATTAGTTTTGCGTCCGGCTATTTTTGCTTCCTTACCTTTATTAAGTAAAATTTTACTTGGGATGCAACCGTACCATGTGCAATCGCCTCCCAGCCGTGCTTTTTCTATCATCATGGTTTTGGCACCCAGGCTTGCCGCCATACCGGCAGAGGTTAATCCCGCCGCGCCACCACCAATTACAATCATATCAAATTCGTAGCTCATGATTGCTGCTCCATAAGTTCAGATTCGACTTCTCGTTTTTTGGCTTTCACCTTATTTAATGTCGCATAAATAGCGTAGGCGATAATTGCCACAACCACAACATACACCCAGGCAGGGACATTTTCTCCAACAAATATCAGATACACATACGCCGATATAGCACAACAGCAGGCCAGAATAACCGGCCCGGTTACACTTTTCTTTTTCTTAACGTTTCTTACGAGCCAACCAATAGCGACCCAGAAAATGGGGACGGCTCCAAAATAAATACTTCCGAAAATTACAGGATTCACGCCGTAGGGTTCTCCCAAAGCCATGAACCATTGAATAAATTGCTCCCACATAGTAAAGTGTATCCGTTAATTTAAAAATGAAGTGAAATAGCCCACATGAATTTATTTCTAATGCGGCATAAGAAAACTTAATCTATGGGTTCTCTAAAAGCTTCAATGTCATAAAAATGACAAACACACCTTATTACTCAGCTAACACTTTAAGAGCGTTCAGGTTTTTGAATGTCCATCTCTTTCTGTCAAACTCCATTAAATTTTCTTCGCGCATCTCATTAAGCATAGTGGTTACTGTTTGACGCGCTGCCCCTACAAGCATTCCAATTTCCTCGTGTGTCAACAGTGCCTTTACTTCATACTCCCCATTTTTTTCTTTGCCAAAATCTACAGCGTAATGTATCAGAAACCCGGCAAGCCGTTTTTTTACGTCTTTGAAAATCAAATCGTTCATACGTTGCTCGAAACGCCTCATTCTTATTCCGTACCAGCGTGTCAGTTTTTGGTTAAGTTTTGGATGCATTCTAATCAGTTGCTCAAAATCTTTTCTGTAAATAATACAAACGGTGGTATTAGTAGCCGCCCGTGCAAATTCGGTATGTGTTTCCTGATTGTTTTCGATAAGTGGCAGCGTTCCAAAGATTTCTCCGGGGTGCAATAAATCTTGAATCATTTCTTCCCCTTTGCTGGATAGCCTTGATATTTTAACATTTCCTTCTTTCAACAGATAAATACTCTCATCGCTGCCAATGTAAATGGTCTCCCCTTGTTGATAGGTACACATTGATGTGCGTTCTTTTACATAAGGCTTAATTTTAGAATCTAACCCGGAGAAAAAATCATAGTGTTTAATGTACCAAATTTTTAAATCATCACCTGTGGTATTTACTGACATCTATCCCTTATTAAAATTTAATTAAATATATATTTAGCACGTAATCACTACTATTTTCGAAATTACAGATACTATTGATATTGCGCAAAGTACGGGCGAAATATTTTTCGCCCCAATCTTTGCGGCAAAAAATCCCCCTAAAAACGAATCCTGACCTGGGCGCCGAGTTGGCTGCGGCTGTTGCCAAATGATTCATCTAAACCGCTGCCAACGCTTTGGCGGTCTTCGAATACGGTGACGGCGTATTTCATCCATACATCAATATTGTTGGTTACATTATATCTGAGCAAAATGTATCCCCTCTGGCCGATTCCTGAAAGGGCGGCTACTGAAAACACATAAAGCATGTCGTTTTCGAACGCAAATACTCTTGAAGTGAAGCTGTCGGTCTGGAAAAGCGTTAGACGCATATCGAGCGTTAGCCTTGAGTTTGGTGTCCAGCGAATATCCTGAAAAATCAGGTTGCCGAATTCGGGTTCATCATCGCGGTCGCGGGCTCGAACCCATTCGAATCTGGTTCTGGTGCGGATACTTGGTGTAACCTGGTAATCCAGTTGCGCCCTGAGGCTCGTGCGGGCATCCTGTCCCATTACATTAATTTCGCGGCCGAATGTATCGGTTATCCGATAATCATTTTCCCTAATTTTACTTCGTGCAATGAATGTACCTTGTAAAGCTCTGGAAAATCTAAGGTCAACTGCCCCCAGCCAGTCATATCCCGATGTTGCTTGTCTTGTGCCAAATCTTGGAGCAGGAAATCTGAACTGATCAAAATAACCGCTGAACCGGATGATATCATTAAAACGATGCGCGAAGCCGATATACAATCCCTCTTCATTTCGTGGTAAACCGGAAACTTCTCCGAAACCCGCCCCGTAGAGAGACTGAAAATCCTTCCCGTAATTTCTATATACGGCGGTCACCGATGTGTTTGGGTCTATGGGATATTCCATCCCGCTAACAAGTCCCATTCCACCGTTTCTGCTTCTTGCACCTTCTCCGAA
>SLDG01000281.1 GCA_007125355.1 Balneolales bacterium
ACATTGAAACCGGAACGTGCCAGCCTGATGGCTAATGGCAAACCATACCAGCCACATCCCAAAATAGATACATTTCTTACAGGTGGTGAACCTTTCATAGTTGACGAGTTTTAAAAATTGAGTACACTCTGATTAATCAAAAAGTACCAAAATAACTGTTCAAGTGTAATTTGTTGAAACATAAAAACAATAACTTACCTTCGTGAATCTTCGTGTCTCCCGAAATGTCGGGACAGGTTTTGTGACTTTGTGCCTGCCTGACTGCATCGGCAGGCAGGCCTGCCTGCTGTATGCATGGTTCATAATTAACTTTTCGGAGCGGGCTCAAATTCAGAGACTAAATTTCGGTAGATAAGAGGTTATATAAAAGTTATATTTGCACCTATACAAAAATACACGCACATACCCCAAAGACGGCTCAAAAGTTGCTTTTTCAATGAACATTCATTGAAGAATAGTCGTTGTAATAAAAAAATCAGTTAAAAGAATACAAGTAAAATGACAGAAGAGCAAATTAAGGAAGCATTAGGTAACGTAATTGATCCCGATCTTGGCAAAGATCTTATCACCCTGAACATGATTGAGGATATTGCGATTGACGGTAAAAAAGTAAGCTTTACAGTTAATCTGACCACTCCGGCATGTCCGATGAAGGAGGAAATTAAGAGAGCATGTATAAATGCAATTGTTCATTTGGTTGATAAAGATGCTATCGTTGAACCGAATATGAGTTCGAAGGTTCAGCAGAGTAAACAAATGGAGAAAGATGAAACCGATACGCTCTCAGGCGTTAAAAATATTATTGCAGTAGCGTCCGGAAAGGGCGGAGTCGGAAAATCTACTGTTTCTGTAAATATTGCTGTTGCTTTGGCGCGTTCCGGCGCGCGCGTGGGTATTGTAGATACAGATATTTACGGGCCCAGCATCCCGACCATGTTTAATGTACGAGAGCGCCCGAATATTAACACACGCAGAAAGTTAATTCCATTAGAAAAATATGGTGTTAAACTGCTTTCGATGGGCTTATTGGTAGATCAGGATCAGGCTGTGGTTTGGCGTGGACCAATGGTATCAAGTGCTGTTAAGCAGTTTTTAAATGAGGCAGATTGGGGCGAACTCGATTATCTGATTATGGACCTTCCTCCCGGAACAGGAGACATACAGCTCACGATTGTCCAAACCGTACCGCTTACGGGTGCAGTAATTGTATCTACTCCGCAAGATGTGGCTCTTGATGATGCCAGGAAAGGTGTGGCCATGTTCAGAAAGGTAAATGTGCCTGTTTTGGGGATTATAGAGAATATGGCATATTTCACCCCGCCGGATGCACCCGACAAAAAGTATCATATTTTTGGGAAAGACGGTGCGAAAAAGTTAGCAGAACGACTTGAAGTGCCGTTTTTGGGTGAAGTACCGCTCGAACAAAGTATGAGAGAAGGCGGCGACAATGGCAAGCCTGTAGCGGCTGACGAAGAGTTGGGTATCTCGGGTAAAGCAATATCGGATATATCTCAAAGAGTAGCTCAGCAAATCTCTATACGTAATGCAAATGCTGAGCCAACAGAAAAAATTGAGATCAAGTTTACCTGAAAAAGCGATATTTTTCCGTTATCTGTTTTCACAGGCACAATTTTAATGTAACTCATAAAACGGCATGGAAGAGAAAGTAAAAAAAGTGCTGCATCACGCAAAGCCAATGGTGATGTATAAGGATTATGAGGACATCCGTAACGGAAATTATAAGGATGTTGCCAAACGCTTCAGAAGCAGGAGTTTTCTGATGTTAATTACAGGCGTGCTGTGTGGGATAATCATGTTTTCGAATGGGCTGATGTATCTTGTTCGAAATTATTTGAATACCGGATTGACTGAGCTCTTTTTAGGCTTGTCATGGATTGTCCTGGCGATAGGCTTTTTGTATTTGATGTTTCATCGGCGCATGAAAATCAGGCAGTCGGCTGATTGGCTCATTAAAAATGACCCGGGGAAGTAGAAAAATCGAGTCTGCTTCGAAAAGCTTGATAAAATTTGAAACCACGAAGTCACGAAGGCTCTAAGTTTTAAATAGATTGGTTATTATTTTATTCAGAGCGTATTTGAACTTTAAATTATTTCCAAAAAAAAGGCCGCTGTTTATGAAACAACGGCCTTTTAAATTTCTGATTCCGGTTAGCCTATATGCATTTTGGGTGAAACCGGAGAAATCCCACGATACGATAAAATTTAGATCGAAGGATCCATAACTCTGATAAATAATTTATCCCGGAATTCGGAGGAAAATTATTTACGTGAAACTTCCTTAATACGTGCAGCTTTACCGCGTAGTTCACGCAGATAAAACAGTTTAGCACGACGCACTTTACCGCGTTTTTTCACATCAAGTTGAGCAATAGATGGTGAGTAAAGCGGGAAAATACGCTCAACGCCAACGTTGCTTGAAATCTTACGAACAGTAAAGGTTTTATTAGCTCCGGAACCTCGCATGTTTATAACGACGCCCTCATACTGCTGAATACGTTCTTTGTCACCTTCACGAACACGGTAATGTACGTTAACCGTATCACCGGCTCTGAATTCCGGAATATCCTTTACCTGTGTTTGTTCTATTAAATTCAGCTTTTCCATGATTTTTCTTAATTATATCAATTAGTGTTTATTCAAAAATTTCTTGTAAAGATCAGGCCGCAATCGGCTTGTTTTTTCAAGGCGTTGTTCTTCACGCCATTTTTCTACATTTGCATGATTTCCTGAGGTTAACACATCAGGAACTTTCATGCCTTTAAATTCAGCAGGACGGGTATATGTGGGTCCATCGAGTAAATCATCCATAAAGGAATCTTCGAGCGCGCTTTCGGCATCCCCAAGAACACCGGGGATGAGCCTGCTTACAGCATCTACTACCACGAGTGCAGGGAGTTCACCACCGGAAAGCACAAAATCACCAATACTGTATTCTTTGGTGATGAGTGAATCCCTGACTCTTTGATCCAATCCCTTGTAATGGCCGCACAGAATAATGATATTTTCCTTTAATGACAGCGCGTTGGCATCCGATTGAGTAAAAACCGGGGCATCGGGAGTCATAAAGATGATTTCGTCGTATTCTCTTTCCTGTTTGAGCTTTTCGATACACGTGAAAACCGGCTGTGGTGTAAGTACCATCCCCGCGCCTCCACCATAAGGATAATCATCAACTTTTCGATGTTTATCTGTGGAATAATCCCGAAGGCTGTGAATGTTCGTTTCAACAAGGCCTTTGGTTCGCGCAATCTTAACGATACTGTGTTCAAGCGGACTTGTAAGTAAGTCCGGCACAGCTGATATCAGGTCAAAGCGTATCATAATGTCATAAGCTCCTGAATGTCGGAAACGAAAATGGTTTCGTTCTCAAAATCAACTTCATCTATGTAGGCATCTACGTAAGGTACCATAAATGAGTGATTGTCGGATAAACGGCTGATAACAAGAATCGGATGTGCCGGATTTTCAAGAATCTCAGTGACATTTCCGATAGATTTCCCGTTACTGTCAGTCACTTCGAATCCGGTTGTCTCAAATACATCAGGTTCATCATCCTGAAAAAACTCCTGCGGGTTCGTTTCACAAAAAAGATCACTTCCCTTTAATTGCTCAGCAGCATTTCGGTCATTTATACCCGTCAATAAAACAAAGAACGATACATTATCACCTTTCCGAATTGTTCG
>SLDG01000340.1 GCA_007125355.1 Balneolales bacterium
AACGCGGCTAACGTGGAAATTTCGCAGCATTTTAGCTTCACCCAAATTTGAGTGAATGAAGTATTTGTCTATATCATGAGAATACAATGGTTTATGCTTTAATTTTAATACTTTCGTGAATAATTCGGGTTAATACCACCTTCCCTTTGGTGTAGAAAAAATATTACCATCAGAGAAAACCTGTTCACCCCGAAGCCAGGTAGCTTTTACTTTTCCGTAGAGGGTTTCTCCGTCGTAGGGTGTGATTTTATGTTTATGATGTAGTTTTTGTTCATCCACAACAAACGATTCTTCAGGCGACCACACAGTGATGTTTGCCTCATATCCTTCTTTGAACTTACCGGTTTTACCATCTATTTCAAGAAATTGAGCCGGTTTTTGTGATGTCCACTTTGATATATCTGCGATTTTTGCTCCTGAATTTTTCATGGATGTCCATAAAGCAGGTAGCAAAAGCTGATGTGATGAAATTCCTCCCCAAGCCTTTCCTAAATCTCCGGAGTCCAGCTCTTTCATATCCGGGGGAGCCGGAGAATGGTCAGTTGCCACGAAATCGATAATTCCGGAATTGAGTGCATTACGAAGTTTATCACGGTTTTCAGCGTTTCTGATTGGTGGCGCGCATTTATAGCGGGTGTCTGCATGCGGAATCGTCTCCTCGTCGAAATAGAGATAGTGCGGTGCCGTTTCAACGGTTACGGGCAAGCCGTCGTTTTTGGCAGATTCAATTAGTGGGAGCGCATCAGATGCAGCGAGGTGCACAATGTGAACCGGACAGCGATATTCTCTGCACAAATTCAGAATCAACTTAATAGCATTTACCTCCCACTCCTGCGGCCTTGATTGTGCATAGTTTTTGTAATCACCCGGCTTTTCTTTATCAAAACGCTGCACATCATCTGTTAATTCTGCATGAACTAACAACGGAATACCATACTTGGCTATCACAGGCATGGCTTTTCTGAGTTCTTCTTCTGTTGTGTTCGGGAATTCATCGATACCGGAGTGACACAAAAATGTCTTTATACCACGCATTCCTGATTTCAGTAATGGCTCAATGTTATCCGCATTACCAGGAACCAAACCACCGTAGCAGGTGCAATCAACGAAAAGCTTACCGGTTCCGCTTTTTTTCTTTTCTTCGAGAGCTGCAGCTGATGTAGTGACCGGAGAACTGTTCAAAGGCATATCTGCAATTGCTGTTATCCCACCCGCGACGGCACTTTTAGTAGCCGTTTCGAATCCTTCCCAATCGGTTCGTCCCGGCTCGTTTACATGTAGATGCGCATCTATAAGCGACGGCATGATGACACAGTTTCCATAATTATGAGTAACCTCTTGTATATCTATTTCAGCCGACGGAATTATCGCCTTAATCAACTGCCCAACGATTAGGACTCCGGCCGGGACAAGCCGGTCATCGATGAGAACTCTCTCAGAAAATAAAAGCTGTTTCAAACTAAATCTGATTGGTTATTTTTGGCAATTACTTTCTTAATGTACTGCCAGATTCTTTCAGGTACAACCTACAGAAGCCCTGGTTGGTTACTTCCAGTGCAAAAAAATCTCTCTTTCTGAAAGCTGATATTAGCAAATAGTAACCGATGGGGTTATATTGCGACTACTATGGGAAATAAATCGCACCTGAAAATCTTTTTTTGAACAAAATGAAATTAGAACACAGCTCAGAAAATTTACCATCTTTTAATGTCCAAAAACTGCTTGATTTACTCGAAGGGGATACTGACGCTGCGGCAAGTTTCATTGAAATGTCAGAAATTGAAATCAAAAAGCAACTTGAGCTACTGCGTAATAACACAAATCCTGCAAACAACAAAAAACTTGCCCATAAATTAAAAGGCACCTGCTCTACTGTAGGTATGGAAAAACTAAGAGCCATTGCATACAAACTGGAAAGCCTTGATGAAGTGGAGTTTAAAAAAGCAAATATTCTTATAACAGTTGCAGAAAACGAATTCGAGATTGTGAAGTCTGTAATAAAAAAAGAAATTTCACATTTAAAAACGAGGTGATTTATTAGCTGCTATACTTTTGTTGACGGCTTTGCTAAATTTTTTTTAGGCTTCTTTAACACAAAAAAAGCTTAAAGAAGACATAACACCAATTTTTCACGATACACTGGATTTTTGGGGCTTAAGCTATAATTCTTATAAGGCTTTGATAATCCACGGAAGACAGAATACAATAAACTTAACTATAAAGATAAATTGGAATATGAGTAAAATAACTATTTTGGAAGTTGACTTAACAGTCCTTCATAATACAAATTGCTGAAATGAAATTTTTTCTAATAATTTTTTTATTAACCCTGGCAACAGACGTTGCAGAGTTTACCGATAGTACCGATTCCGATACTTTGATCGTTGGTGCATTCTGCTCACTTAACCCAGAAGAACATATTCATCCGCCGGATTGGGAAACAATGAATTTTACCGGAATCTCACGCACTGCATATAGCATTATACAGATAGACGGAAAATCAGCAGTTAAAGCTAAAAGCGAGCAGTCTTCATCTGGTTTGGTCCGTGAGGTGGAAATTGACTTGAAGGAATATCCTATATTACGATGGACATGGCGGGCAGAGAATATCTTCGAAAAAGGATCGATTCACGAAAAAAATGGGGATGATTATCCCACACGTTTATATATACTTTTTGATTATGATATCGGGCACTTACCATGGGGCCTTCGCCAGCGAATCCGTATTTTGCGTACCTTTTATGGGCGCATTCCAACCCGGGCCATCAATTATATTTGGGAAAGCAACGAACCCAAAGGCACCATAGTGCAAAACCCATATACCCGACTTGTAACAATGGTAGTCGTAGAAAGTGGTGAAGACAATCTGGGCAAATGGATAAGTTATGAGCGTAATGTGTATGAAGACTACAAAACTATTTTTGGTGAAGAGCCTCCGGTAATTGGCGGAATTGCCATAATGACGGATTCAGATGATACACGAGAATCTGCGACATCTTACTTTAGAAATATTAGTTTTCATAAGGAATGATAGAAAAACTTCCTATAATCAGACTACCTAATCCGAATAATTCTTTTCAATATGAATGTTCATGTTCAAAGTACCCATGTTACCTTTCGTTGCCTTCCCACTCACCTTGCAAAAAAAATTCTTGATGAATTGTCATATATAAATTTTTTCTTTACGCAAAATATTAGGCTTAAACTCCAAAACTCGGAATTATCCCTACAACCCCCTTATCCTCAAACTATTCGAAACCACACTCACAGAACTTAGCGCCATCGCGGCGGCGGCGAACATCGGGCTTAGGATACCGAATGCGGCGAGGGGTACGCCAATAGTGTTGTAGATGAATGCCCAGAATAGATTTTGGCGGATGATGCGCAGGGAACCGCGTGAAAGCCGGATGGCTTCTGCGACTCTGCCCAAATCATCACCGAGAATGGTGATATCGGATGAGGAGACTGCCAAATCGGTTCCACCTGAGAGTGCAATTCCTAAATCTGCCTGAACGAGTGCGGCGGCATCGTTTATACCATCGCCAACCATTGCGACCCGTTTTCCTTTATCCTGATAGGATTTTACAATGGCGGCTTTTTCGTCGGGTTTTACTTCAAATCGCACATCCACTATCCCCAATTGGCTTGCTATATAACGCGCCGTACGCTCCTGGTCGCCGGTTACCATA
>SLDG01000311.1 GCA_007125355.1 Balneolales bacterium
CATACTTGGTTGACAATACCCTGGTGATCGCGGCCGTCAGTGTTGTCTTGCCGTGGTCAACGTGGCCTATCGTTCCTATGTTTACGTGCGGCTTGCTACGTTCAAACGTTTCTTTTGCCATTGGTCAATTTCCTGGTTAAAATTATTTGGTTTATTTTGTACTAATTAAATTATTTGAATCATACAGGATTCAAGAGCCGCTACTCGGATTTGAACCGAGGACCCCTTCCTTACCATGGAAGTGCTCTACCCCTGAGCTATAGCGGCAGTTTAACAGAGCGGGCGACGGGACTCGAACCCGCAACATTCAGCTTGGAAGGCTGATACTCTACCAATTGAGTTACACCCGCACTACGTGGGGAGAGCAGGATTCGAACCTGCGAAGTCGAAAGACAACAGATTTACAGTCTGCCCCAGTTGGCCACTTTGGTATCTCCCCGTACTCTATTTCCTGCACTAAATAAAAAAAAGATCTGAGCTGGTGATAGGATTCGAACCTACGACCGGCGGTTTACAAAACCGCTGCTCTACCCCTGAGCTACACCAGCATTTAGAAAGACCTCAAAGTTATTGAATCTTTGTTTTTTTGTCAACTACTATTTTACTATTGCTCGGGATACTTCTTCTTTGCCTTAACTTTTTCCTTTCTATAGTAATGCCTACCTACCCTATAGCTTATAAATAGCCCAATTAGCACCAAAAGTGTGGTGCCATAAATATTTAAATATTGTTGAATAACAGGCCAGTTTTCCCCAATAAACCACCCTAAAGTGATAAGCAAAATATTCCAAACCAGCGCACTGATGGTAGCGCAAACTATTGTTGGCAAAATTTTTGTTTTACTTACACCAGCCACCAACGAAATAACAGAGCGTGTACCCGCAAGAAATCTATTAGATAAAATTACACCCTGCCCCCACCTGTACATCCAAAGTTCAACTTTATTCATATATTTACCATCAAGGTATTTAAGAAATCTATACCTGACTGGTTTTGCCCTTATTTCATCACCCAACTTATAGCCTACATAATATAGAGTCATAAACCCAAGTACGGAGCCAAATGTTGTAAGTAAAACAATAATGGTAAAATCTACAACTTGCTCTAAAGCTAAATAACCGCCGAAAACAACCAATATATCACCAGGAATAGGGGGGAATACATTTTCTGTGTAGGCTACTGCCAGAAAAAATGCATAGACCAATAATAGTGGCATATTCACAATCCAGTCTATTGCACTCAGGGTATATTCCTCAATCATAAACAGTGATTTTTAAATAGTTTTTTTCAATAACACTGTAGCCATTGCACTCATTCCTTCTTCTCTTCCAATAAAACCGATTTTTTCTGATGTGGTAGCTTTAACTGATACTGATCCGACATCAACGTTCAGGTCATTTGCCAAATTATCTCTCATTTTTGAGATATAACTAATTAATTTAGGACGCTCAGCAACAATAGTCGCATCTACGTTGCCGATAGCATAGCCTTTTTCAGAAATTAATTCGTAGACTTTACGGAGCAAGATTCTACTGTCTATGTTTTTGTATGCCTGGTCATCGTCCGGGAAATGGCTGCCTATATCTCCAAGCGCAAGCGCTCCTGTAATGGCATCTATAATAGCGTGAATTACAACATCGGCATCAGAATGGCCATCAAGCCCTTTTTCAAATGGTATCTCAACACCTCCAAGAATCAGTTTTCTACCCTCTTTCAGTCGGTGAATATCATAACCGATTCCCGTTCTAATTTGCATTCGATTCTTTTTTTGTCTTTGAAGTAAATATTCTGCCATTTGCACATCAGCAGGATACGTAATTTTGATGTTTGTCCGCTTTCCCGAAACAACATTTACAGGATGTCCGATCCTTTCTACCAAACTGGCATCATCTGTTCCAATAAAGTTATCCTTCGCAGCTTTTTTGTAAGCCTTGGCAAGTACATCTTTTCGGAATACCTGCGGGGTAAGAGCCTGCCATATTTTTGTGCGATCAGCTGTATGAGAAATCAGATCGTCATCATTAACAACTTTAAGCGTATCTGAAGCAGGGACAGCCAAAATCGCCGCATCGCTTTCGATTGCTCTGTCGAATACCTCGCGGATATCTTCCTGATCTGCAAAAGGACGAGCAGCATCGTGTACAGCAATTAAATCAGCTGAATCTACAAGCTCAAGAGCTTTTTGAATGGAGTCAAACCGTTCAGCGCCCCCTGTAAGATACCGGATTCGTACATCGGAAGGTAACTGTAATTCTTCTGACGACATCCCACTGTATTCAGAAGGCAATGGAATCAGGATTTGGTTTACCTCTGAAAAATCTAAAAAGCACTTGATCGTGTGCGAAAGTATCGGCTCGTCATCCAGCAAAAAAAATGCTTTAGGTGTGCTTGCCCCTAACCTTTTGCCGCTTCCAGCTGCTGGAATAATAACTGCTACCGAGTACACTTTCTTAGATGATTATCATTGCATCACCAAATGAATAGAAGCGATATTTCTTATCAACAGCTTCTTTGTAAGCTCTCATAAGCAAATCATAATCACAAAATGCCGCTGTTAACATTAATAGAGTAGATTCTGATCTGTGGAAATTTGTAATCAGCGATTCAGTCATCTTAAAGTCGTAAGGGGGATAAATAAACTTGTCGGTCCACCCAATTGCAGCTTTTAACATTCCACTTGCGGTTAAGCTGGTTTCAATAGCTCTTGTGGATGTGGTTCCACAAACAACGACTTTGTTTTTCTTACGGTTTTTGACCTCATTAATTCTGGCAGCACTGTCTTCTGAAATAAAGTAATACTCTGAGTCCATACGATGCTTTGTAAGATCCTCTACCTCAACCGGACGAAATGTGCCCCACCCGATATGAAGAGTTATAGGAATGACATCAACACCTTTAGCTGCAATTTTATCAAGAAGTTCAGGCGTAAAATGCATAGCGGCAGTTGGAGCTGCAACGGCGCCGCGTTCCTGAGCGAAAATAGTTTGATATCTGGTTTTATCTTCCGGCTCCGGCTTTCTCTTTATGTACGGCGGGAGTGGCATTTCGCCAACGATGTCTAATTTTGTATATAATTCATCATTGCTGCCATTAAATAAAAAGCGAATAGTACGGCCACGTGAGGTTGTGTTATCCACTACTTCGGCAACCAAATCCTCGCCGAAATACAACTTGTTGCCAATACGAATTTTTCTGGCCGGCTCAACAAGTACATCCCAAAGCATATTCTCGGGTTGCAACTCACGCAACAAGAAAACCTCTATGTTAGCTTCGGTTTTTTCTTTTTTTCCCTTTAATCTTGCCGGAAAAACTTTGGTATTGTTGTAAACTAAACAGTCTCCTTTATTGAAATACTTATGGATGTCTGCAAAAGTCTCATGTGTGATGGATTGTTCTTTACGATTGATAACCATCAGTTTAGCAGAATCTCTGGGCTCTGCAGGATGAGAAGGAACTATTAATTTTTCGAACTCATATCTGAAATCTGTGAGTTTCATTTAATATCTGTTTTAGGGAAAAAGGTTATGAATAATTTTTGCTAAAAAGTCAAGCAATATACGAAAATAATGCCGCGTGTTCAAGTACGACAATTGCTTTGGATGGGTGATTGGGGTTATCTGTTTATTTGTTAATTCGAATACTTGGAAAGTTGGCATTTTGAACGCAGACACTCG
>SLDG01000107.1 GCA_007125355.1 Balneolales bacterium
CTCGCTGTAGGATTGGTCGTCGATAACGCGGTTGTGGTTCTTGAAAACATTTTCAGATTCAGAGAAGATCGATATAACGGATATAAATCCTCTATCTTCGGCGCGCAGGAAGTTGCCGCCCCGATTATGGTATCTACTTTAACCACATTGGTTGTATTCTTACCCGTTTTATTTGTTCCGGGGATAGCAGGATTCCTTTTCAGAGACCTCGCGCTAACCATTTCTTTTGCTCTGATAATGTCAACGCTTGTTGCACTTAC
This sequence comes from Balneolales bacterium, assembly GCA_007125355.1. Classification (GTDB taxonomy): domain Bacteria; phylum Bacteroidota; class Rhodothermia; order Balneolales; family Cyclonatronaceae; genus SLDG01. Next base: position 261 of record SLDG01000107.1, read on the forward strand.
ACTTATTCCTTTGTTTGCCTCCTGGTTTTTTAGTAAAAAGAAGAAAGGTAAAAAGGAAGAAACCGTTAATGAGAATGACGAGCCGGTAAGGCGTAAAAATTATTTCGATGTGTTGGCCGACAGATACAGTTCATTTGTTACTGAAATGCTTCCCAAAAGCAAATGGGTGGTATTTCTCTCGGTTATTTTTCTATTTATGACCATCCCGTTTTTATTCCGGCTTGGGGGCGAATTTTTTCCGCCAGTGGATGAAAACGCATTTGTGCTGGAAGTAAACCGGGAGCCGGGGGTTAATCTCTTTGAACTGCAGGAGACATTTCGAATGGTCGAAGATATCATCATGGAAACAGTTCCTGAAGCCAGATTAATTGTCTCAGATTATGGCGACAAAAGGGGGGTGGAAGGCGCAGAGTTTCCCGGTGGATACAGAGGTGTAACAAGGGTTGAGTTGGTTTCATCTAAAGACAGAAACAGAAACCAATTCGAAATTGTAGCTCAATTGTTAGATGATTTGCTGGATGTACCCGGAGCTACGATTCGTGAACTAAGACAAAATCCATTAAATCCCGACGGACAGGAAGGCCTGATTGTAAACCTGTATGGATTTGACATGGAGCAGAAGCAGGAACTCAGCGATGGAGTCCGCCAAATTATGGTCGGCTTGCCGGGGATTGTTGGCGCAAGTTCAAGCTCAGATGTCGGCAGGCCGGAACTTCGTGTAATCATGGATCGTGAGCGAATCAGCAGAAACGGGCTGACTACTTCGCAAGTCGCCAACGCCATCAGCAACGCGGTTCGTGGAAATGTAGCAACCCGATTCCTTGATCAGGGACTTGAGTTTGATGTATCCATTCAGCTTGCATCAGAAGAACGCGTCCATTCCGATGATTTAAATAATGTGATGATTCGTACCGATTCCGGACAATGGATGCCACTCAGAAATCTCGCCGTAATTGAGCGCAGAACCGGGCCAACGAACATACTCAGAGTAAATCAGGAACGGATTACTGAAATTCAGGCCGATTTGGCCGGCGTTGACCTTCGCACTGCCTCAGAACGAGTGGAGACCGCTCTTGCGCAAGTAGAATGGCCGGATGGCTACCGATTCGAAATTGGCGGAACCGCAGAAGAACAGCGTCGTTCTTTCAATTATCTTTTGATTGCTTTCATCATAGCGGGGATACTTGCCTATATGGTAATGGCATCTCAATTTGAGAGTTTGCTTGAACCATTTGTAATTATTTTCACTATTCCACTGGCATTATCAGGCGTAATTATCATGCTTTGGTTAACCGCTACGCCGATTAGTGTAACGGCAATGGTTGGGTTAATTCTGTTATCTGGAATTGTGGTGAACAACGGGATTGTAATGATTGATTACATCAAAATATTGCAGGCAAGAGGTCTTGAACGTGTTCAGGCAATTGCAACAGGAGCAGGAAGAAGGCTGCGTCCGATTTTGATGACTGCAGGTACAACCATTCTTTGTATGGTGCCACTGGCACTTGAGCTGGGTGAGGGCGCTGAAACCTGGAGTCCAATGGCGAGAACGGTAATCGGCGGTTTGGCTGTTTCTACTATACTTATGCTTTTCTTCGTGCCATCGTTATATTACATATTCAACAGTACCGTAGAAAAGCTTGGATTCGACTCCGTACACAAAACCGACCCAATTCAAGATGAGATAGATTGATGGATACTAAAGGTTTAATTTACAGATTACTGAAAAGGCCGGTAACGGTAATGATGATTACCATTCTGGTTATCGGCTTTGGTTTGTTTTCACTCACCAATTTAAAGATTACGCTTTTCCCGAGTGTAGATATCCCAATTGTGGCGGTTTCTGTAAATTACCGCAGTGTATCTCCTGATGACATGCAACGGATTATGGTAGAACCCATCGAAAACGCGCTTGCTTCTTTGGATGGCGTTGAAACGATGGACACGAACATCCGAACAGGCGGTGCATTTATGATTCTGCGGCTGAAACCGGGCACAAATGCCATGCGCGTGGAATTGGATGCCCGTGAAGCCCTCGACCGAATACGAAATTCGTTGCCAAGAGAAGCATCCCCACCTATAATATTTCAGTTCGATCCCGAACGTCAGCCCATTATGCAATTGAGCATCGAGGCTTCGAATCGCGGACTTGATGAACTTCGGAATTTAAGCACAGAAATCATTGAGCCGCTTTTTGAACGTATAGATGGCGTAGCGCAGGCCGATACACGGGGTGGATTACAGCGTTCTATTTTTGTAGAACTCAATCCCGAAAAACTCGCTCAACATCGTGTTACAACCGCTGAAATTGAACAGGCGATATCCTCAAACAACGTACAAATTCCTGTAGGAAATCTTGCTGTCGGTCGCCAAAGTTACAGCATAAGAGCAGAGGCGGTGTATCTTGATGTTGATGAAATAGGCGATACGATCGTTAGAATGGAAAACGGGGAAGTCCCGATACGGATCAGAGACCTCGCCAATGTGCGCGACCACTTCGCGGATGTTAATACGATTGTAGAAGTGAATGGAAGAAATAGCGTTACTATTGAAATCCAAAAACAGTCGGATGCCAATACGCTTGATGTGGCACTTGCCGTAATGGATGAAATTCCCGGTATTTTAGAGCGGCTGCCGCCTGGAGTTTCCATTAATGTGGTTAATAATCAGGGGCAGTTTATTGAAACATCTATCAATAATCTATCCCAGTCAGCTTTGGTTGCGTTGTTTCTGGTGGCCATTATCTTGTTTATTTTTATGGGAAGTTACCGTGCCGCCATTGTTGTTGCCATCAGCATTCCCATTTCCATGACAGCTACATTTGCTGCCATGTATTTTACCGGTGTTTCCCTGAATATTATTTCCATAACCGGACTTGCCCTGGCGGTGGGGTTACTGGTGGATAATTCCATCGTGGTTTTAGATAACATTATCGCCAAACTCGAAAAGGGACAGTCAATTTTTGAGGCTGTACTAAACGGCACAAATGAAGTGAAAGGCGCTCTCTTTGGCTCTACCTTAACCACACTTTGTGTATTTATACCCATCTTTTTCATTGAAGGGTTTATAGGACAAATTGCCCGCGACCTGGCTCTTACTATCACTTACTCGATAACTTTCTCATACATTGCATCCATCATTCTGATTCCGGTCTTTTCATCTATGTTGATAAAGAAAGATTCTATTAAGAGCGACGGCCCAATGTTCAGGCTTGTTCTGGTTTTTGAAAGAGCCTATGAGAAAAGTCTGAGATGGCTGCTTGTACACAAGTGGGTCATGTTTTTTGTTGTAGGGGGATTACTGTACGGGATTTACTTTTTCAATGGTACACTCGAAAGAGAGAATTTCCCCGAAGGAGATTCAGGTGAATTGAGAGTAAGTGTTAACACCCCAAGCGGCACCAGCCTAATTGAGACAGCTGAAATATTGCGCGAAATTTCAGAGCGATTAATGAATGACGACCGTGTCCAAACGGTGATTACTTCAATCGGGCGGAGTGGTTTCAGAACCGAATCTAATACCGGAAATATAAGTGTAACTTTGGTACCCGAGTCGAAAAGAAGCCAGTCTTCTGATGAAATTGCACTTGAAATGCGCCGACAGTTTGTATTTCCCGGGGCCAGTGTATTTGTTTCTGTATCAGGAGGCGGTTTTGGCCCACGTGGCGGAGGTTGGGGCGGCGGCGGTATGGGCAGCATTCGCCTTAGCCTTGTTGGTCCTGATACCCAGGTTCTGCAGGGGATAACATCCCGAATTGAAGAAGTGATGTTGGAGGATTCTCTCGTAATTTCGGTGGATAATCCCCGTGTAGATGAAGTGCCGGAGTTCGTGTATCGAATTAACAGAGAGGCTATCAGCCGGATGGGCTCATCATTCAGTGAAGCAGCAAACAGCTTTAAAACTCAGACGCGTGGTACGTTAGTCGGGCAATTCAGGTCGCAGGGCAGAGAGTATCCTATTGAAGTGCGTATGTCAGAAGATTTCAGGCAACAAGGTTTTGATGACCTAAGCCGAATTCAGGTGGCACGTTTCGAAGATCAAAGTATTCCTGTTGCTTCTGTGGGTTTTTTTGAGCCCATGCAAAGCCTGAACAGAATTCAAAGACGCGACAGAGAAACGCTCCTTGATGTAAACATTCGGGTTGCCGGTAATGCACAGGCACAGCGAGAAAGAATTATAGATTTATTTGAGAACGAAATTGTTATGCCCGAGGGGTACCGCTATGAATTTACCGGGGCTTTCAGAGATCAGCAGGATTCTGCCAGACAGTTGATGATTGCTTTAATGGCCGCCATTTTGCTTACATTTATGGTGATGGCCGGCAAGTTCGAAAATTTGAGGGATCCGTTTGTGATAATGTTCTCAATTCCGCTGGCATTTTTTGGAGCATATTTCTTGCTTTTTGTGACAGGCACACCATTCAGCTCTCCCGCCGGGATAGGTATGCTCATTTTAGTAGGGATTGTGGTGAATAATGGGATTGTCTTGGTAGATTACATTAATCAAAGTACCCGAAAAGCCGCCACCCCAGCTGCTTTCTTCGATAATTTTGTAGCCGCTTCAAAGCGCAGGTTGCGTCCGGTAATGCTCACCATGCTGACCACTGTTTTCTCTATGGTGCCCCTTGCCATTGGTATCGGCGAAGGTTCAGAAACCTGGAGTCCGCTTGCAAGAGTGGTTATTGGTGGATTGTTTTTCTCCTCAATCTTCACACTCTACATTATACCTGTAATGCACGCCGGATTCTCTAAGAGAAAACGTAAGATTATAAAAGCAGCGGCGACGAAGGGGTGAGGTTACTCAGCGTCAGAAATTATACCTCGCACCCACAAGCACAAAATTTAACCACGCGAAGTTATAAACCTGATCGACATCCGCACCGCCCTCAAGAATACGATAGCCTGTTTGAAAGCTGAAGTTGTCATTCAGCTTATATCTTAACGTTATAACCGCGTCGGTTGCTCTGCCCTGAGGCCCTAAGAGCGTTTCGCCATCTAAAGCTACAGAAAAGCGGTCGTTGATGTTGTAATTGGCGTAAAAGTTAATAAGTGGTACAAACCCAAGATCAGTATTTCTGGCTGAACCGCCGTTTTGCGATAATTCTACTTTGGCATCCCTTATAAAAGCCGTAAAGCCTGCACCAAGGTCCCATCGATCATCTCTGAAAAATAAATACTGATATGAGAGCCTGTAATTCGAAAATTGGTATGTTCCTTCTGTGGGAATACCTGCAAAAAACGTGCGGTCTTCAAAAAAAACATCCTCGGGTAATATGCCTGTGTTTGTCACTGAAAGTGGTGCAAAAAGTAAACCAATCCGGTGGCGCTCCGCAAAAGTTACATCAGCGCCAATTCTAAAATACGGATTCAAGTCGGTACCAATTAAATCCAGTAAATCGAATTTTGTGCCGCCCTCATTGGGTATACGTACATCATTATTAGAAAAGAAAACCCCGCCCGATTCCACATAAACCGAAAACTCCTGAGAGGTAGCTTTAGATGGAAATAACATTAGCAATACTATCGTCAGTAAAGAAATTAGTTTAAAATAAGTTGAGTTAAATGTCATCACAATTGTTTTTAGTTATTGATTTTAAATAATATAACTTGGCTTTGCTGATTTCCGTTTCTGTTTATCTGTTTATTCGGTAAGGTTTGCTCAACAAATAAAGTATAAATTACTTTTGATGTAAGATTAGAGCAAGAATTACCAAAATCGCCATGCTCCGTTCGGAGCATCACCTTTGTAAGAGCACAAAACCACCACCTGCGCCGTAGGTGCAGTACAAAATTAAGACTAAGGCTGATAAGGTTAAGTCGCAATACCGTATAGTCTGAACGAAGCTATGTAATCAATAGGCTTTCGGATGATTTTGCTCGAATAAACATATAAACAAATAAACCATATACCCCACACAAGCACCTAAGCAAAAATATTGAATTAAAAATGTATAAATTGAATGATTTAATCCGTTAATTTGCTTATATATATACAGGCTAAGTTCAGGGCGCCAAACGGCTTCCGAATGAATGCTAAACTTATTTATCAATACAAAATTTCTGAAACCATGGCTAACTTTTCAAAAGGATTCGCATACGGCATACTCACAGGTGCTTTGGCGGGAGCGCTCACGGCAATTTTACTTGCACCAGATAAAGGCAGTAACACCCGAAGCAGGGTATCATATCGAATTCAATCATACATCGATGAACTCAAAAGCCTGATTGATGAGCTGAGTGACCAAAATTACGCTGTTTCTGACGCAAAAAGGCAAGGCGAAGAAGTCGTAGAAGATGCAAAACAAAAAGCCGAAGACCTCCTTCGCGAAGCCGAGGATTTGCTCGGGACTATCTCTAAGGATAAGTGATAATTCATTGATCGGATTAGAAAGTTAAAGTCAAAGGCTATTTGAATTAGCTTTATAGGTATTATTGTCAGATTGTTTGTCATAGTCCGATTGATTTTTAACTACATGAATTTTGAGTAGATTATCTTAAAAATAGAAAACTATAAAAACATTTAAAGCTAAAGACTTATTAGATGAGCGATTCGGTCGTGAGGGTTCTGACACCCGAGAGAGGTTTCGTGAGAGTGCTTATTCTTATTATTTCGGTGAGATAATCCGAAACAGAAGAAAAGAACTCAACATGAGCCAGGAAAAACTTGCAAAAGCGGTAGGTAAGAAAAGGCCATATATTTCACGCATTGAAAATGGGGAAGACGTTAGAATTTCTAATCTCATTTTAGTTGCGAATGCTTTAAATTTAAAAATACAATTGACTCCCGGATAAAAAGGGCATTTTCTGAATTTAGTGAGTTCGCAACTCTCTAAAAATCCCGCATCACAAATCTTCTGAATCCCAGCAGTAACGGGGTTGCCATCCATGTGAGCATGACGGCAAACACTATTAATAAACCGCGTGTGCTTCCAAAAAAGTTTTGAAATACAGCACCAGTAAAGCCCATCAGCGCAGAGGCGTCGAATCGAATTAGTAAAGCAATTCGGCCAAGGTCAAGAGGATTAAGCATGGATAGTATGAGAACCGGCTGCTGCAGTGGGTAGTGAGAATAAAAGTAGATAAAAAGCAGAATCAGCCCGTCGTACACTACAGCGAAAAACAGCCACAATACGATTGATAATCCCAATCCCCGAATCCGGTCTTCGGTCATCAGAGCTATAAAGAAAGCGATGGATGAGAAAATTACTGTAAGGGAGATGCCCATAAAAATCAGAAATAATACAGACCCGGCATGGGTGAAGATCGCTCCCTGCCAAACAAATGGTAATCCCACTCCAAGCAATACCGCAGTAGACATCGGCAAAACTAAAGCCGCAAACAGTGCTATAAACAACTGACTTCGTTTTACGGGTTGAGAGAGCATCAGCTCTATGTATTCTCTGGCGTTGTAGAGATACATAGTGCCGAGCATAATGCTTACAAGTGGTATAATCAGCAGGATGATATTCATCATACTTAAAATTACGCGTTCGCCATCACCACCGAAGCGGAATAACGCGTCAGTTGCTACAAGGAAAAACAGGAAGTACAGAAACACCCATTTGCTGCGAAGTACATCCCGAAGCTGATATTTAATAAGTTTTAGCGTGTTCATGCTGCAATTCCTTTCATTTTTCGGGCAATAGCTCTTTCAAGTGTAGCTTCTCCGGTTGCTTCGAGCAGTTCAGATGTTGTCATCTCAAACTGTATGTCGCCATCCATGATGTAGACAATTTTATCAGCAAGCTCCTGGATTTCGCTCATGATATGTGATGTCAAAATGATGGTTTTTCCGCCATCTTTTTCTCGCTTGATTTTATCTTTCAGGCAGCTGCTCGAAACAGGATCGAGTCCGGCCGTGGGTTCATCCAAAAAAACAACAGATGGTCGGAAAAGAAATGCCAGAACAGCGCTCACTTTTTGGCGATTACCACCCGAGAGGGTTTTGAATTTTTTCAATAATTCAGATTCAAGCCCAAATGCATGGTAAAGTTCCTCGTCGGTTTCATCAGGATTACCGCGAATATCTTTTACCATTTCGATAATCTCCTGAACGGTTAAGTTGTCAGGATAACGGGCAATCTGTGGCATATATCCAATCTGATGGCGATATTCTGCATTTCCGTTTATGGATGTTTCATTTACTTTTAATGATCCGCTGTCTGGTTTTACCAGGCCAAGCAGGCATTTTATAAGTGTTGTTTTGCCGGCTCCATTTGGCCCGAGGATAGCGGTCACTTTGCCATTATGTATATCAAGGTTTAAATCCTGAAGCACACGGAGTTTACCAAAGCTTTTATTTAAGTTCTGAATTAGTATCATTTTAGTGGGTCTTTTATTAATGGAGTGGAATCGACCAACGTTTCAGGTGTTAATGCGGGGATAACACGCTCAGCTATATCGAGGATGTCGATAAACAGGCTGCGATGCAGTATTAAAGAAACCGGATTCTGCTGAACTACGAGCGAATAAAGTCGTACAGGCCGGTGTGGTACATCTCCGATGCCATCACCATCTAAATCGTACCCTGTGTATTTACTCCAATAATTAGATTTAAAAGTATTGTTATGTTGCCGGCTATTGGTGGCAACATCGAATGTGTTTTCGATAAAACTGTTCTTTGTGAAGACATTTCTCGTACTGTTCGCAAAAAGTTTAACGCCCCAGCCATTTTGTTGGAATAGGTTATTGTGGATGTCAACCCCATTACTGCCTTCTGAGTAAAGCCCAATGGTGTTGTTTCTGAAAATGTTATTACTGATAACGCTGTTGTCAATATCTTTGAGCAAAATACCGTATGCTGCCGGGCCCCAGTTGTTTTCAAATATATTGTCGCGCATTGTTACATTTTGCGTGTACATTACAGCAACACCGGCACCATTGTATCTGAATATATTTTCTTTGTAAACCGATTTATCAGAAAACATATAATGAAGGCCATACCTAAGATTGTGCTCGCTTATGTTGTTAGAAATATGTGCATGAACGGCAAATTCCAGATAGATGCCATCTCTGTGGCCTCGGATATAATTATCCTCAATATTTACATAGTTAGAATTCCATAAGTGAATGCCATTACCGGTATTCGCTTCGCGGGTTCCTGTAGTTTTTATGCTGTTTTCGACTACAAGTCCACTATCGGCTTCCGACAAGTATATCCCAAAAAAGTTTTTTTCAAGAGTGTTCTTGCGAATTTCAAAATGTTTGGCATTTCTAACTTCAATAGCGGCAAAGTCATGCCTGAAGCTAATACCTGTATTTCTGAATGTGAGGTTTTTAACTGTAACGTTATCGGCTTTTATAATTAATATTGCGCGTTCACTACCGCCATCTAAAACAGCATCTTTTCGGCCGGTTAGCGTAATACCCGGAGTACGAACATAAATTGTTTCCTGCTCATATATCCCCGATTCAAGATACAAGATACTACCCGGTGGCGCATTGTTGATGGCACTTTGCAACGAGTCGCGAACATGAAGGGTATCGGCTGCAAAACTGAACGAAAATAAGCCGAGTAATAAAAGTAAACCAAGAAGTAGTATTCGAAACATGCGTTTGGTTTTATTTAATGTTGATGGGGTTCTCATAATCGTAACGGTTTTAGTCGAACCAATGCTTTTGTGTTAGTGTCATCACCTGCTGCCAATCTAAAATAGTGCCCTCAAATTCAGCCTGATGTTCTATAGCAGTAGTTTCATTTGAATATGCCGTTAAGTGCAGCCCCATTGGTGATCGTAATTGCGAACTGTGAAGAAAAAAAGCGTCATGAACAGGAACCCAGGTATCCGGGTTTGGAAAGTCAGGAACCCATCTTGAATGAATACGACCTTCTTCTACACTATCGGCAATTTCGTAGGCTGCCAGACATTCAACCGAATCAAAAAACCAAACTTTTCCGGTCGTACTTACAAGTTGGCTGGCAAATGGGCGTTCCGAGATTATCATTCTGCAATGGGCACATTCGTCATGACCTATTGTAACATCCTGCGGACCAGGATTGCATGCACTTAGTATTAAAATCAGGAATAAACTTGCTATAATCGTTTTCATAACATATTTAGTTTATTTGGTGTGCTTTAGGAGAAACCGGAGTTGTGCCCCATTCCTTTTTTACAAACTCAACGAGTTCATCCCACTCCAAAAAAGTACCGGGATACGCCTCATATACTCTGCCAAGCATGAATGTGTTGGATTTCTCTAAAGCTGATATATATAATTTTCCGGGACTCGGACGTAATGTGCTTTGCAGGTAAATGGCATCAACAGCCGGGATAAGTTTTTTACCGTGAATGAAATCTACAACCAAAAGATTTTCAGAATCTGATTTGTTGTTCGCAGCTAATTGCCATGCAATGGCACATTCCACACTTTTAAAGTAATGGTTAGTTTTTCCACTTTTGATAAGCGCTCCATACCGAACCGTTTCAATTTTTTCACCCGTCCATTCACAGTAATTGACTTGGTATTCCATCAATAAGCCGCCGGCCCCTTGATGAGTGGTGTTGATTGGTGCAGATTTTTCACCCGGATTACAAGCCGGAATTATAAACAGCGAAAAGGAAATTAGAAGTGGAAGGTAAAAGCTCTTCATAATTATGAATTTTTCTTGTTTTTATAATAAACCAGAGCACTCAACATAAATGAACCTACCATTAAAGCAGAACCCCATGTTGGATAGGACGATGCTCTTATGTTTAAAAGTTGTTTTGTTCCGATTAACGGAGGCTGATAACTCATGCCGGGTACTTTGATGGGAGCGTCAGGGTCAAGGTTGTGGCCATAATCGTAGCCCCAAAGGTAATAATCTACTATACCCGCTATCGATAGGATTACGAACAAAATAAGCCAGCCCAGGAGTAGTTTTTGATTGCCTATGAGTGCAATGAGTATGAGCGAGCCTATCATAAAAGCAAAAATATAGGGCATTATTTTGAGCTCAGGAATTTCATCTACGTGTATTTCCTTCATCCCAATGTAATGATTTAATGTATTAATGCTTTGAATGTCATGTTGGTTATGTCCTCTCACGTCATTTATGTGAATGTACATTCCTATACCTTCAGGGTATTGGGGTGCAGTCATGCTGATGGACCAAAAAGGAATGTAATAGAGGGGGAGGAGCATTAAAGCAGCCACGACTAATAATAATTTTTGTCGGATGTTCATGGCTTTATGGTTTTAAATAGTTATAGAAAGAAGGGTGCCTAAATGACACCCTTCAACAGTTATATAATTCTAACGTGTACCGGTTCTGTAAGTAATAGGTGTATTCGCACCGGCGGGCGAAACTCTAACGTAGCCTTGCATTTCCTGGTGAAGTGCTGAGCAGAAGGCAGTACAGTAAAAAGGATAAATCCCCGGCTTGGTTGGTTGCCATTTAATGGTTTTAGTCTGACCTGGTGCTAATAACACCTCTGCATTTTGTGCGCCTTTTATAGCAAAACCGTGAACTACATCCCATTCCTGCTCTAAGTTTGTAAGGTGGAAGTAAACCGTGTCGCCAACGTGGATACCTTCGATGTTATCAGGGCGGAAATTAGAACGGATATTCGTCATGTAAACCCGAACTACATCACCTTCACGAACAACCCGTGCATCACTTACACTTTTTGTGGCATGTGGGTGATTGTTGTCTTCCAATTGATAAATACGGGCCGCATTTGGCTTAATCTTTCCAGCTGATATAGCCTGAGCATAGTGCGGTTCGCCAATAGTTGGGAAATCAAGCAGTAGTTGCATGCGGTCTCCGGAAATATCATATAATTGAGCAGGATGATTTTGCTTTGGGCCAACCGGCAGGTAACGATCTTTGGCGGTCTTGGTAAGACCAATCATATACTTGCCATAAGGATCTACTGTATCACCACCGGGAATCATAAGGTGCCCAATTGAGTAGTATGCATCAATACGGTCTACTACTTCAAAAGTATCCAGGCTCCACTTAACGATTTCAGATGAAATATATACGGATGTATAGGCATAACCTTTACCGTCAAATTCGGTATGCAATGGGCCAAGACCAGGATTTTCAACTTCACCAATGATTGTTGCATCATAATCAATAACTGGAATACCATCAATTTCATCAATGAAACGCTCATTTTCGATAGCTTCGAGCATCCTGCTGAAACTGTGCACAGGAATTACAGTTGCTAACTTACCACCTGCAACAATGTATTCGCCTGTTGGGTCTATATCAACTCCATGAGGAGATTTTGGTGTTGGAAGATAGTACAGGATGCCGGGCGCATCTTTAGGATCGAGAACCAATACTTCATTCTTGACTGTTGAAACTGCCATGCTTTGGCTTTTATCGTAATAGTTGTGATAGTATTCGGTACTCATCAATTCTGCCCGACCCTCTCTAACATATTCGGCAGCTTTTTTCCAGTTAAGCGCAGCAACAAAGTCTTTATCGTTTCTTGAAGCATTGATTTCAAGCAGGGTATGGGCTTCCTCAGTATTGTAGGTGGTAAAGAAATACCAATCTGATGATATGCCTTTACCTGATCTTGCAAGATCATAGTTGTAAGGAGGAACAACTATTTGGAAATCTAACTCCATTTGCCCTGTATCCTGATCAACCTTAATAAGTGATAAAGCCCCTCTAAAGTTTTCTTTGTAAGAATCAATCGGTACATCTAACTCAGGTTCGAATGGGATAGAAAAACGAGTCGCTCCAACAACGTATTCCGTATTTTCAGTTACAAATGAAGAACCGTGATTACCACCTGTATTTGGTATTTCAATTATTTCTACAGTTTCAAAAGTCTCCAAATCGATGCGTGCAATGCGAGGCGTGTTATTGGCATTAATAAAGATCCAACGCCCGTCTGCAACACCACCGGTTTGTGAAAGATGGGGGTGATGGGAATCATCCCAGGGAATAAATCCATAAGATGTTTGAAGCATGGATTTTGATTCTTCGTAATACCCATACCCGGATTCCGGGTCCTGACTAAATACGGGGATTACTTTGA
>SLDG01000247.1 GCA_007125355.1 Balneolales bacterium
TGGTGAGGGTGGTGCTCATCAATCAGTTAATTGCTGTTGGGAAGTGTCTGCGTTCGAAATGACAGATTCTTACATTTATTTCCCTTCCATTCTCTTCCATTCTCTTCCTTCGTGCCTTTGAGCCTTAGTGCCTGCCTGACTGCATCGGCAGGCAGGCCTCAAAACTTTTTTGGCTCAAAACTATCAATCTCGAAAAGCCGATTTAAACTGGTTTTTCAAAGCGCTGAACGATATCTTCCCAAAGCAAAAAAGTTTAGTATTTCACAAAGCGAAAATAGTTCGAATAATGGCAAAAAGTCCCGATTCACAGGCTTTATTTCAAAACCTGATGTCCGATTTGAAAAAGAATCGGCTGTTGCCTGTATATTTTATTTGCGGGGATGAGCAGTTTTTCATCGACCGAATTCAGGATGCCATTATTGAACTCATCCCGCCTGAGCAAAGAGACTTTAATCTGGATATTCTTTATGGACAGGATTGTGATATCTCAAAAATATTGGGAGCTGCGAGAAGTTTCCCCATGATGGGCGAACGACGGCTTGTTTTGGTTCGGGAATTTTTTAATGCAGTCAGGTCGATGCCAGGTGGCAGAGAGAATTATTCTCAGCTCGATCCGGTCATACAATACGTGAATAATCCGTCTGACTCAACCACGTTGGTGATGGTTGAAGCCAAAAAGCCCGCTAAAAACACAAAGTTCTATCAGGCATTCCAAAAGAATGATAAAGCGGGATTTTACGCATTCGATATGCTTGACCCGATGCAAGTTCCAACATGGATTGAGAATTGGGTGAAATCAAACTTCGGAAAAGAAATTGACTTTCGGGCGGCGGAGCTATTGTATCAGATTACGGGTACCAGTTTGCATCAATTGTCTACTGAACTGGAAAAATTGTGTACATTTAAAAAGACAGATGAACCCATAAATACTGATGACGTAAAAAAAGTTGTCGGTTTTTCGAGGCAATATACCGTCTTTGAGCTCAAAGAAGCGGTATTTAGCAAAAATCTTCGTAAATCTATGCACATTGCGGAACAAATCTTGCGGTCTAACCCAACAGACGCAGGTGAAGTCATCCGAATGGTTGCATTCCTGTATTCATCTTTTGCCTCAGTTTGGCAATATCAGCGCATGGTTAAGAAGGGAACCAGTAAAGCTGACATTGACAGGCAACTTGGCGGTTCGAGACGAACATATTTTCTGGCCAAGGAAGCAAAGATGTTTACACCGGCTGAGTTTCCCGGAATTTTTGAAGCCCTGCTTGATGCAGACAGAGCTATTAAAGGTTTCAGTAAGCTCGATAATCAGGCAATCGTTGTTATGATGTTGAGGAGGATTATCGCCTGAGTCGCTGTTGATGTAATTATTCACTAAAACGGCGAGACATGAATCAATCAGGTTATTCCGCTTTCAACGGTTTGAGAGACGAAGAGTTAATGCTTCAGCTGCAGTCGGGCAGGGAACAGGCGTTCAATTTAATTGTGCAAAGATACCGGCCGCGCCTCTACAACTATCTGATCAGGTACACGCGCAACCACGAAGATACCGAGGATTTAATCCAGGAAACCTTCATACGGTTATATCGCAGCCGAAATGCCTACGAACCTGTAGCCCGTTTTTCAACATGGCTCTTTACGATAGCCGGAAACCTGATGAGAACACATTTCAGAAAACAAAATCGTTGGCAATTGTTTTCTATCGATGACGATGCTCAGGACAGTACATACATCCCCGAAATCCCATGTGTTGAATCTTCGCCTGAAAGCACGGTTCATTCAGAAATGGCGTATGCGCTTATCCAAAAAGTTTTTGATGCCATGCCGGATGATTACAGCTCGCTTTTGATGCTGCGCGAAGTGAATGAAATGAGCTATGAGGAAATTGCAATGATTTCGGGATTACCCATGGGTACGGTAAAGTCGCGCATAAACAGAGGCAGAATCAAAGCGCAGCAAATTTTTAAAGAAATGAATGACGAATCTCTGATTTACGCGGCTTAGCCCGGATTATCCACTCTGAATTATCTTATTCTCTACATAACCCTCAAGTAAGTACACCCCGGTTTCGCATGACAACGATGCCGGGGTTTTTATTTAACCACACAGGACACAGAGGAAATCACAGAGTTGCACAGAGTATTACTATTGCTTCGACCGGCAAAAATAGTATCATGAACACTGTGATACTCGAAGTAAAACAGTACCACTCTAAGGTCAAATAAAAAACCCCGATCCTGAAAATACAAAACCGGGGTTTTAAAAAGTGTGTGCAGTACGTTACTGAACGGCCAATCTGCCTGACAGACGCTCAGCTCTGGTGATTTCATCAGAATCTGGGAACTCAGCTTTTATACGCGCAATTAAATCAGAGGCTTTGCGATTATTACCCGCTGCAATTGAAGCTTCTGCTGCCTGCAATAAGTTAAATGGAGTAGTTGCCTCGTTCACATCCCATTCAGCTGCTCTTTCAAATACTCTTGTTGCTTCGTCGTAACGCTCAAGTTGCATTAAAATAGCACCGTGTAAACTATGCGGAGCCACACCCATAATCCCTCTTGCAGGATTGTAATCTCTTATAAATGAAAGTGCGGACTCGTAGTTACCCAAATTAAGCTCACTCACAGCGGCGTAATATCTTGCAAGATTTGCGGCTGTTGTACGAGGGTAGCGGCTTATGATTTCTACCAAACCCGGACGCATATTCTCAGGGTCGCCATAGAGTGCATCTTCAAAATTGTTTTGGAGGAATTGATTCTCAGCATATACAATTGCATCCCGTGCTCTGTCTTCCTGGGCTGAGCTTTGGGTTACGTACCAGATGATACCTCCCACTAAGGCTACAACAGCGATAAACCCCGCTATAACTAACGCCTGATTGTTCTTCATCCATGTAACAGTCAGGTAGTATGTGGTTACTAATTGGTCGGTTTCTAACTGATCTTTAGAAAGTCTTTTGGCCATTTCAGTCGTTAAAATGATTAATGTTTACAAGACAGATAAAATAAGACAGATTTAACAGATAGACAAGCTAAAATAAACGGGCGCTATTTGCAAACATAGAAAAAAACACGAAGACGCGGTTGGTTTTTAATTGATGTCTGAACCACCAACGTCATGCTGCCGCGTCCCGAGTATCGGGGAGCAGGCGGAACTGTCTGTGTTATTAGGGAAATGATGTTTATATCGCCGTCCCTTCGTCTCCGCTCAGGATTATGATGCTTTTAAAGATTATTTTTTAAAAGCTTAATGTAGAAACTACTGAGTCATGGTGAGCGGAATGCCGGCCCAGAATTTGGCTATGGTTTACAAAGGTGATCCGGCATGTAGTCGAACCATTGATTGATAAGGCTTCAATACTCTCACGAGTTGTGCAAGCAGTCCTTCGACTATGCTGCGGTTTAACATCGATGCCTAATAAACTTAATAAGCCGCAGCTCCGCTCAGGATGACGATGCTTTAATTTGAGTCGCCTATGTTTTTTTATCCCTTCCCACAAAAACTACCTGTCAGCCTCGATTTTTCCTTTTTCAAGGGCATACATGCGGTCGCAGGAGGCAGCGATTGTACGGTCGTGGGTTACCAGCACAAGCGTTAAACCTCTGTTTTCTACAAGGGGGAAGAGGATATCCAGCAAA
>SLDG01000053.1 GCA_007125355.1 Balneolales bacterium
CATTCTAATAAAAAAGCATTAGCCTGTAAAAATAAGGTGAAATAACTCTATTTCAAAACGCTCAAATTAAGGCTAAGGTTAAGGTCAAGGCTGAGATTGAGATGGCGCTGCACTGCCGTGTCCCGATTATCGGGGAGCGGACACTGAGCCCAGACGAAGTGGGAGACGAAGTGTTAATAAGGCAGAGTCTTTAGCGCTAATGTAACTCGAATCACCAGCGGATGTGCGATGCACCATCCGCACGTGCAGTGCCTCCCGGCACGCGCGGTATTTTATGGCGTCCCCGCCCAAAGGTCAAACGTACTCGCCGTTAGCAAGATTGTTCGCTATTCCAAGGCAGCGAAGACGCTGCTCTAAACCCCGTTCGCGCGAGCACACGCTGAACGTGCGGAACTTGCTCCGTCAGGAGCAGTACCTTTGTATCCCGTGTTCAATACTACAACAGTGGCTGAAGAACTGAGCACTTACTCAAAATATCTCAATCAACCTCAAATGCTTCAGAAAATGGCGTGGATTTTCATTCAAGTCTTTAACGAGTCTTGAAAGATTGTAAGAAAGGCTGTCTAAATTGTTGTAAAGAGAGGGGTCGTTTACAAGCATTCCAAGGCTGCCTTCACCACTATCAATTTTTTCGAGAACATTGTTCAATGTGCTGGTTGCGCGGTTCATATCTGCGGCAAGCTCTTCAAATTCTTTGCCCGTATTCTCAAGGCTTTCCATAATGCTGTCGATTCTTTCTTTTTGCTCATCAGTGAGGTCTTCTACATTTTGCAATGTATTTCTGAGGCTGCTAATGGCATCTCTTATTTCATCATTTTTAGACCTGAACAAATCCTCTACCTGATTAATGGTTCGGTTTAATCCGGTAAGAGATTCCTCGATATCCCGCCTGCCGCCATCGAGCATCATTTGGTCAATTTGTTCTAAAAGAGAACTAAGGCTTTCTGTTGATTTAGCAATATTCGGAGCCGCCTGAGCTCCTAATTCTTCGATAGTGCCCATTATCCCTTCATCATAAATACCTTTAATTCTGCTGCCGGATTCAAGCATGGTAGCTGAACGCCCACGTTCAATTTCGACACCCTTTTCCAGAATGCTAATACTTCGGATAAACGCGACGGATTCAGCAGGTAATTGTCCTGACATATTCAGGCTAAAGCCAACTCTTACACTGTCGTTTGGCTGAAATGTAACATCGTTGACCGTACCAATTTTTACGCCCTGCATAGAAACTGAACTTCCCGGAATAATACCATCTACGCGGTCGAATTCTGCATATACCTGATACGTTTGCGTAAAAAGCGGCACATCGGCCATAAATCGATATCCGATAAAGGCTACAAAAACTGCCACTAAAATGGTTAAAGCTACTTTTACTTCACTTTTCATGAAAAAATTCCTTGTTTGTAGGTTTCAACTTTTTAGAAAGCCTGCTGTTAATGGGTTTAATAACTTAATCAATTTGATACTCACTTGCTTTAGTGAAGCTTTTGAGCCGTTCGTGCTTTGCTACCCGCATTTCATCAATAGTGCCGTACCAACTTAGCTTTTGTTCATCAAGAAAAGCGGCATAATCTGAAATTCTGAGTACGCTATGCATATCATGTGTAACGACAATAGAAGTTATGTTCAAATTGTCTGACATGTGGATGATCAAATCATTGATTTCATCAGATGTTTCAGGGTCGAGACCGGATGTCGGTTCGTCGTACATAAGGTAATCGGGTTCCAGTACAATCGCTCTTGCAAGGCCAACTCTTTTCCTCATCCCACCCGATAATTCAGCGGTGCCTTTATCTCCTATATTTTCAAGATTTACCATTTCAAGGCACTCCATTACACGTCTTTGAATTTTTTCTTCCGGCCACTTCGTGAAATATCGCAGAGGGAAAGCTACATTTTCGAATGCACTGATGGAATCGAACAATGCTGCACCCTGAAAAAGGAATCCAAACCGCTGTCTGAGAATTCTTAAATCTACATAAGAAAGTTCATGCACATTTTTGCCATCCACTGTAACGGTTCCGGAATCTGGCGTTAAGAGTGCGTTTATATGCTTCATCAATACAGATTTACCGCAACCCGATTTTCCAATAATAGCTAAAGTCTGTCCATCAGGAATCGTAAGGTTTACGTTCTCCCAAACGAGATTATTTCCAAATGATTTCTTCAGGTTCTTTATTTCAATCATTATGAGTAATAGCGAGTGTGTTACAGTAATATTGCGGCAAGGAGTAGGTCAGAAAGCAGAATATAAATACAGCTGAGTACTGCGGCGTTCGTAGTGGCCTTACCAACACCTTCGGCGCCTCCGGTTGCGTAATATCCCTTAAAACATGAAATCGAGGTGATTACAAAACCGAAAACTACCGCTTTTGTTAGGCCAAAAACTACATCCCATGCAAGAAAATACTCTCTTCCACCTTTTAAAAACTCAGCCGCAGGAAGCTGACCGCTAATGACACCGGCAAGAGCACCGCCACCAATACCACAGCTTGCAGCTGCAATATATAGTACGGGGAACATAACAAAACTGGCTAATACCCGGGGGACCACCAAAAAGGAAATACTGTTAAAACCCATGGATTCTATAGCATCAATTTGCTCACTAACGCGCATAGTACCAAGCTCTGTGGCAATTCTTGCCCCAACACGTCCCGCCAGAACAAGCCCGGAGATAACAGCGGCCAATTCAATAACGATAGATTGAACTACAATAGCACCAATTGTAGATTTCGGAATAACCGGTGAAACCAATTGGTAAGATGTCTGAATAGTAAGTACTGCTCCGGTAAACGCGCCCGCCAGCATTACAATGGGTAGTGAGTCGTACCCGGTCTTAATCATCTCTGAAACAAAATTCTTGTAATACGTTTTAACTTCAGTAGATGACCGGATCGCTTGATACAATAGCTGACAGTAGCGCCCGAAATCATAAAAAATATCCATTTTCGGGTCTGATTTTGTTCTTATCGTGGTAATATACAGCGAATACTTGTAACTTCACGGATTAGTTTAACAATGCTTCATAAAAACATATATCTTACCCGGGCCTGTTGAATGTTTAAATGTAGCTTGGGAGGCTAATTTATTTTGGAAAAAGCCATTTGAAACCTGATGCCGTTTTAATGGTTCAAAGTAACTCATAGTTTTTCTAAGCTTAATACTTAATTATAATGCAACGTTTTTTATACAGCTTATTGTTTTTTTGGGTGATGGCTGTTGTGCCTTTTACCCAATTTGAGGTACAGGCGCAGTCCTCGGAGCTGTCTGCGGCTTACCGCTTTCTAAATCTTACAGCCTCTCCGAGAGCGGCTGCATTAGGCGGGAATCAGGTGGCTATTCCAGATGCGGATATTTCTTTTTTTGATGTAAATCCCGGTTATGTAACGGAAGAATTGCATCGAAACTTCTCTGTGAACTACCTGAACCACATTGGTGGATTAAATATGGGATTCGTAAACGGCGCCTGGCACTTGCGGGATATCGGTACTCTTGGTGTTGGAATCCGTTATCTGAATTACGGCGAAATGAAGCGAACAGATGAATCGGGAATTGTGACCGGAGATTTCAACGCCGGTGACCTTGCATTTACAACAGGAATTACCCGGGAGTGGTTTGAAGG
>SLDG01000157.1 GCA_007125355.1 Balneolales bacterium
CACGCAAATCCAATACGATCTGCCCGAAAGCGCGGATGTCCGCCTCGACGTCTACAACATCACCGGCCAGCGCGTAGCCACCCTGTCCAACGGCACCCAAAATGCAGGAACGCACACAGTCAGCTTCGATGCGTCGAGACTCGCCAGCGGGGTATATATCTATCGCATCCGGGCAGGCAGTTTTGTGCAAACACGCAAGATGATGCTGGTCAAATGAATTCAAAATGCAAAATGCAAAATTCAAAATGGGTGAATCGGGGCATTTCGACATCGATTAGCCCCCAGACACCCAGCATTTATGAATTAGACTAAAAACGAATCCAGGAAAAACTTTGAATTTTGAATTCTACATTTTGAATTAACACACCCTTAACTTGCCATTCCCGCAAAAATGAATGATATTGGTAAATTGTTAGCAACAACCAAAGTAAAAAAGCTTTAAACCACACGCGCCGTTACGCTTAGGCCAATAAATCCGTGTGAAGCTTCATTCAATAAATCAGAATTTATATGGAAACTCATTACAGACTTGGGATAGAACCGCAAAGAATTAGTGAAACCGGGGGATTGGAAGGAAATAAAAGTAAGAAGAAGCCGGGGTGGATGAGGTTGAGTTGGTTGGTGGGGGTGATGTTGATTGGCTTTAGTTTAAGTGCAAATGCACAGGTAGCTATTTGGGATTTTACTGGTGAGGATGGCGATCAAGCCTCTACATCTGGAACCTCTGCAGACAATGTAACCGCACTTGATTTTGCAAGAGGTGCTGATATTAATCCATCTGGTGCAAATAATAGTATTAGTTCAAACGGATGGGACTCTGGTGATGATCGTTTCTTTACTTTTGGTTTCGATGTTGACCCCGGCTTCACAGTAGATTTGACCAATTTGGTTATTCGCACCAGGTCATCAAATACTGGCCCGAGAGACATGGCCCTTCGATACAGTGGAGACAATTTTTCCTCCGACCTTGCCACCTAGCAACAAAGTGGAACTGCAAATAATGACCAAACAATCGACTTGAGTTCGTTAACTGGTTTAGAGGACACTGTTGAGTTTAGAATTGTTGTAACGTCGGATGTTAGGGCTAGCGGTGAGGGTACAATTACAAGTGCTGGCACATTTCGTGTAGCAAACAACGGACCAGATGTTAGATTCAACGGAAACGTATTTCAATTACCGCCCTCAGAAAACGCCTCGGAATTAAATGTTTCCACTTTATTTGGTAAAAGAGCTGTTCTTGACTGGGAAAACGGCACCGGCGACAATCGGATTGTCGTAATGCGTGAAGGAGGGCCGATTGATGCAACACCTTCTGATGCTGTAACCTACAATGACAACAGAAACGCAGGCTTTTCAACATTTGGCCTTGGAGATGAAATCGGCACTGGAAACTTTGTAGTATATAACGGTGATGGTAGTTCTGTAGAGATTCAGGGGCTTAGTCCGGATACGGAATATTATTTTACCGTTTTTGAGTACAACGGCTCTGATGGAACTGAAGGCTATCTAACGACCGGTAATCCTGAAGAAAACTTTACCACATTTTCATTTGTAAGTGTCAACAACGGTTTCGAAAGTCAGAGTTTTGGAGATTGGTATGTGAATAGCGTGGCCAGTGATTTAACGTGGCAAATAGATGATGTCGGCGGTGGTGCATCCGGAACACAATTTTATGCAGAGGCTAATAACTTTGGCGGGTCAGAACCTGCAAATGACTGGCTGATAAGCCCGGCAGTTGACCTTACCTCATTTGATGATCCGCTCCTGGATTTTTATATACAGAAAAGATTTGATGATTCCGGCGATTTTGGTCTGGATGTTAAGGTGTCCACTGATTATGATGGTACCGGTAACCCCGAGTCAGCAACATGGACTTCTCTTAACCTTGAAAATGAAGGTACACCAAATGCAGACGAATGGGTCAACCGCGTTTTCGATTTGTCAGGTTTTGCAAGCGAAACGGAGGCCTACATAGCTTTTCACTATACATCATCTGGTACTGCAAGCGGAACTACCCGAAGATGGCGTGTTGATGAGATTGTCTTCAAAAGCACACCTGATGAATCCCTTGAAACAATTCATTACTGGAGTTTTAATAATGGTGAAGATAGCGAAGTTGACGGAACCAATCAGCCTATTCCAGCTGATATTGGCAATGGAGACTTAACCCACACTTTTGCTAACATCAACAATTTTACTGGTTCCTCTATAAATGCGGAAGATGGTTTTGAAAGTGGTCAATCATTTGTTCCTACAAGTAACTCGAATAATGGAAAGACCTTTCAATTAAATATCTCAACAGTTGGTTACTTTAATATTGTATTATCATTTGCAGCTCAAAGAACAAATGAGGGTTTTGATGATGTAATGATCGAAGTGAGTGCAAATAATGGAGCTGAATACGAGACTGTCATTAGTAATTTAGATTTACCTACGTCATTTGCGCCATTTGAATATAACTTATCGAATGTATTGAGTGATGTTGAAGATAATGAGGATGTTATTGTCAGGTTTACGCTAAATGGTGCCTCATCTGGGGCTGGCAACAACCGTTATGATAACATGAAAATTGAGGGAACAGAAATCCCCTCATTTTCAGTCGAAATCGATGGTGCCAACACAGGCGACTTTACCGGACAGGATGGCGAAGGCTGGCGCTTTATGAGTACGCCGGTAGAGGGTTCTACCTTCAACAATTTATTTGACGGAACTCTGTGGCTGCAAGGGCCCGGCTATCCCTCCAACCCTGATGCAGACTCTGAAGATGCAAACCTTCGGCGTCTTTCCGCCACTGGTGATTATGAATATATAACGGTTGATGATCTTGAAAATCCAGTTGGAGCAGGAACAGGCTTTATCATCTATGTTTATTCCGATGATAATTTTAACGGTACCCCAACAGGCTTTCCAAAAACTGTTGAGGTAACTGGCTTCGAACACTCCGGAACCATAGAATTGGATAATTCATTTCTGAATGAAGGTACAGATGTATTCTCAATTGCCGGTAATCCATTTGCGAGCACCATTGCCTTTAGCGGCCTCAGCCGCACGAACATCGGTGAAGTGGTTTATGTGTACAGCCACGCGTTTGAAGCCGATCCGTTTGTTGAACCAGACGAATCGGGTGAAGCGGCCGGCGGTGGTTTCCGAGCCTGGAACGGGCTTGCCGGGAGCCTCAGCGGTGGATTGATTGCGCCTTTTCAGGGATTTCTGGTATCACACACAGGAACGGGATCCCCGTCTCTTGAAATTCCTGAATCAGCCAAAGTTTCAGGTGACGCGACCTTCTATGATGTAGATGAAACAAAATCACTGCAAATTGCAGGCCGGATAAATCAGTCGCAAATGAGTGATGTCTGGCTTTCATTTTCAGAAGAAGGCAGCCTGAACCGTAACGCGTTTGATGCCGAAATGATTTTTCCAATGGATTATCGCGCATTTCTGACCATGTACTTCGAAGCCGATGAAACCGCGTTCGATATTAAAAACCTGCCTGATGAAAATGCCGAGCCGGTACATTTACCGCTCCATATTTACGGATGGAAGCCCAACGGAAGCAGTTCGGCGCCCGGCTTCATACCGATGTCAGGTTCCGTGGAATTCGTATGG
>SLDG01000255.1 GCA_007125355.1 Balneolales bacterium
CGCTGATACGGCTTAAGCTACCGTCCTGTGACCGACGCACTAACTCAACATTATCCGGATTTGCATCTACTGCAAGGCCACCGGCCATTTTGAGCAATCCGGCTACACTGTCATCGGCGCGGTATTCGAGCAGTAGGGGCGATTTTACCGCACCTGATACAGATATTTGAGGTGCATATTGCTGCCTGTGATGGATGTGAATGACATCACCATGCTGCAGTACAGGGTTACTCACCAAATCACCAGATAGCACATAAGAAACAAGATCAGCAGACAATTCTGTATCCTTACGGGTAATCCTGATATCCCGCATAGAATACCGGCCATTCAGAACCTTTTCTCTGTTGAGAGGCTGCATTAACTCTTGATTCAACGCTCTTTCATCAAAATCTTTATCGGCCATCATGTCCGGGTCTAATAATGCTCTAACGATAGCTCTGTCAAGCCTGGTTTGAGATGGAACCAAATATCCCCCTGCAAAAGGAGCATCGCCAACAATATGAACCATCAACATACGCGGCCGCTCAATAGAAACATGTGTTTCGGTTTCCAAAAATTTGTTTTTTATAGCATCAGTAATTTTTTCCCGCGCTTCGGCAAGCAGTAATCCATCTACAGTAACAGTTCCTACATTTGGTATAATCAATTCTCCCTGCGGGTTAATAATCAGCCCCCGGAATACGCCGTTAACGCTACCGGTAACAGAAATACTGATTAAATCGCCGGGGCCAAGCAGGTAGGTTTTGGTGTCAATCAACTCTGCAACACCCAATCCCGCTATGCCTAAATTCATCCCGATTTGATCCACATAATAAAATGTACCTGAACTTCTGGAAATATCAAGTGATGGAGGTTGTGATTGCTGTGTTTGAGCCCCTCGTCGGTCCATCATACTCTGGGCGGTTGCGTCGTTGTAAAACACATCTCCCAGTAATAAAAGTGTTGCTGTTAGTATGGCTGATATTTTCAAAAATTTCATTATTTGAAGAGTTCTTTATTTTGGAATTTTGGCTTTTAAGAGCAGTTTTTTTTGCTAACGGATGAAGTTACGTTTAATTCCTATTCCTTTTCAGGGAAAAGAAGATTCTGCAGTTAAGATACCATTTTTGAATTAGAGAAAAGTGCCTGCACAAAAGATGCGCGGTCGAAGATTTGAAGATCATCAATTTTTTCGCCCACGCCAATGTATTTAACAGGAACCTCAAGCTCAGAAGAAATTCCGATTACGATACCGCCTTTTGCAGTACCATCAAGTTTGGTTAATGCGAGCCCGGTGATGTCAACAGCCTGGGTAAACGCTTTGGCTTGCTGCATGGCATTTTGACCTGTGGATGCATCTAAAACCAAAATTACTTCATGGGGAGCATTATCTACTACTTTACCCATAACACGCTTGATTTTGGTCAGCTCGTTCATCAGAGAAACTTTGTTGTGCAGGCGTCCCGCTGTGTCTACGAGTACCACATCGGCACCTTTTGCTTTGGCTGATGAAACCGTATCGAAAGCTACCGCTGCAGGATCGGCATTTTGACCCTGTTGCACAATGGGTACGCCGGCACGCTCACTCCATATTTTAAGCTGATCTACTGCTGCGGCACGAAACGTATCAGCAGCGCCAAGAACCACATCTTTGCCCGCATTTTTATAATTCCAGGCCAGTTTTCCAATCGTTGTCGTTTTACCTACGCCGTTAACTCCAACTATCATTACGACGTGTGGTTTGTGAGTAAGCCCGGCATCGAATTCAGCAGGTTTATCTTTATCATTTTCTCTGAGCAGGGCAATGATTTCTTCCTGCAGAATAGTATTCAGCTCAGAGGTGTTCAGAAATTTATCCCGGGCAACCCTGTCCTCAATACGTTCGATTATTTTCAAGGTGGTTTGTACGCCGACATCAGAAGTAATGAGTATTTCTTCGAGGTCATCGAGTACTTCGTCATCAACCTTATCTTTTCCGGCAATGGCTTTCCCGATCTTGCCAAGCAGCCCTGAACGGCTTTTTTCAAGCCCTTCTTCAAGCTTTTGTTCTTTTTTCTTAAAACCTAACTTTTCAAAAAAACTCATGTGTTCAACAAATTGCAAATGTGTATTAAACTGCGGGCTTCATCCCCAAAATAAAGCCTTTCTATGTATCCTAAATATACGAGGTTATTCGGTTAGAATATTTGTTTAATCAGACGGGTGTTACATCAGTTAAAATCTGCACCTTTTAAAATTTTGTATCCCCGCACAACATACACCGCTCCGGAAAGCAGAATCATAAAAACACTGGCATATTTCAGCATCATAGAAATGCTATCCCAATCGGGGAAGAAAATCAGGGTAATCCAATACAGGCTTAGAATAAAAACAGCCACTTTACCCGTCATAACAGACATGGCGACTTTACCTCTTTGTTTACGTATAAAAAGCGAACCGATGAGAATAAAAACATCCCGAAGCACCAAAATCAGAAAAAACCAAAGCGGGAGCCAGCCAATGAGCCAAATGTACGTAAAAAGTACAACCGCGCAAATTTTGTCGGCCAGCGGATCAAGCCATTTGCCTGTTTCACTTACCATCCCAAATTTTCTGGAGAGGTAGCCATCGAGGAAATCAGATAAAAAAATAAAGGCCGTGAGCGCGGCCAATAAAGCATTTGGCTGTAAATCGTTAGCCTGATGTGTCATAATCACAAATGGCAATGCCAATACTCTGGCCACAGACAAAAGATTGCCGGGCGTGAGAATTTTATCTGTGATTCTGGTTTTTTGCGTGTTTGCTTGCTGTACTGTTTCCAAAGATGGTTAATTTATCAGGCAAGGCCATATAATTATTAATTAACTTAGAAAATAGTGAAAATAGACAAGAACTGGATTGAAGAATCTGAAAAGCTGCGAGAAAAAACCATCAATTCCGAATATGTCTATGATGGTGTGTTAGTGAAAGCCTATCGGGATGAGGTGATTTTGCCCGATGGCAGCCATTCAGTGCGTGAATTTATCAAGCACCCCGGCGCCTCAGCCGTTATTCCGGTTTTTGATAACGGAGATATCATGCTTCTAAGCCAATTCAGGTATCCCCTGAAACAAACCTTTCTGGAAATTCCTGCCGGAAAACTTGACCCCGGTGAAGCACCTGAGGTCACCGCCGTACGTGAGCTTGAAGAAGAAGCCGGCCTGATTTGCTCAAACATTGTAAAAATTGGACACTTTCATCCTGTAATCGGGTATTCGGATGAGGTGATTCATTTGTACATCGGCTGGGGAATTACCGAAGTTGCCAAGAATGAAGATGACGACGAGTTTCTGATTCCCCGCAGAATATCGTACAGGAATGCACTCAAGCTGATCGATAATAATGAAATCACCGACTCTAAAACATTAATCGGATTACTTAGGGGATGGCGATGGTGGGATGAAAACGGGCCTTTTGAGATTTAATTGTTGAGCTCGCTCCGTGAAGTTAATTATGAACCCTGCCTGCCGATGCAGTCAGGCAGGCCTGTCTTGCCGATGCAGTCAGGCAGGCCTGTCTTGCCGATGCAGTCAGGCAGGCCTGTCTTGCCGATGCAGTCAGGCAGGC
>SLDG01000005.1 GCA_007125355.1 Balneolales bacterium
AATCCCAAAAAAGCACTTCTATGTATTAGCTTCTGGCAGCTGATGATTTAAATTAAACGTTATGGTATAGTAATTCGTGCGAAATGCTTCAAAAGAAAACGTCAAAATTTTGTAAAGACTTTATTTCGATCTCATGGCAGAGAAAACTAACTCATAAAGTAATAATCAACTTATTCTTCAATTCATACGTCCATGATTGAACACCCTTCACTGGTTTTGCATCATGCACAATATTGAAGCCAGCACTAAATTTAAGATATCTGGAGATAGTAAATTGCAAGTTTAAATCACCTATTAACCTTGGGCGCAAAAAATCAGAAAAGGAGGCCTGGTAATACCCCATTAAAAGCAATGTAAGAGTAGGGGTGATTTCCCCTCTAATATTTGCAGAACTGGTTGATTTAATAACTTTTTTGGTAATATTTGCAGCATTTTCCGGTGCCCACCTTTCATACTCATACATTGTTCCGCTAGTGACTGATGCAGAAAAGGTATCCGATGAGTGAACCATATATCTAAAAGTGCCACCAAATAAAATCCTCTCAGATAAGCCCCAATCTTGACTATACTGGTATTGAGTAAACAATTCGGGAGCAAATATTTTTTTTCTATAGAATGTTGTTCTAAAATGAATATACCCTTCGTTTGAAATACTCTCTCCAACTTTAACTACAGTGAAATCATTGATTAGCATAAATGCATGAACTCTGCTTAGATATACTAAATCTGACTCATTGTTTAGCTGTAGTGTTTGTTTACTTCTTTTTGTAATATCAAATCCTAAACTCAAATTACCAGCCCAGACATTACTTGTATCTGCATCCATGCGAAACTTCTCTACATTTAAAACCTGCGCTTGAGTATTTACCGACGATAGAAAATAAATAACTGAAATTATTAAAATTGGTTGACTAAGATTCATCACTAAGAAATTACAAAGGCAATAATTGCCAGCTGTAGTGCAAAAAACTAGCTATGATATGGTTTTTGTTACTTTTAAAGATGGTAGTCAAATATATGCATTTAATTCATGAATGGTTTGTGAAATGCGGGATAATTGCTATCATTGTATGTTACAAAATCAAAATCACACATTAAAAATCAATTTATATTTAAAATGACGAAAGAAAAACTATTACCATTATTGCTTGATAACCGGGTTTTATCTAATAATCAGGAAAAAGCTCTGCGTAAATTATTTAAAGCTATTGCATCTGCAAAAAATGAAGACCGCGACGCTGATGATTGGTTCATTTTAGGATATGTGGAATTGGCCGATGAAAATGCCGATGAAGCCATCGACACGTTTGATTTCGCCATTGATTTGAATCCGGATTTTGAGGCGGCGTATAAATTCAGGGCAAGCGCCTACAAAATGCTTGGAGATTACCAACAGGCACTCCGCGATGCAACCAAAGCCATTGAATTGGATGAAAACTACTTAGATGCCTGGTATGAAAGAGCCTCTATACATCATAACATGAAAGCATTCGACAAGGCTCTTGAAGACACGAATAAAGCGCTTGGCATTGAACCTGAAGCTTCTTACATCCGCCTTCTGAAAGCAAGAATTATGTATGATTCAGGTGATTACAAAAACTCAATAAGTGAATTTGACACCATCATTGCAGAAGAACCCAAGAACGTAGATGCAATTGGTGCACGCGGACTCGCCTATTTCTTTTCAGATAAACCGGAAGAAGCACTGGCTGATATTCGTAAGGCGCGGTTACTTGAGGGTGGCAGTATAGTATCTGAATTTAACATGGGCCTGGTTTGCAGTGCCATCCCCGAAAAATCGAAAGAGGCATTTCGCCATTTGGAAAAAGCCTTTAGAAAAGACGGAAAACTGCTGCAACATTACATAGAACACAGTGATTCTGAGGAATCTGAGCGCCTGATATCTAAACTTGAGAATATCTTTGAATCGATTAAAGAACGAAGAGAAGAAAACTTTTATACCAGAGAATTACATGATTTACTGGAGCGGAAACTCAGAGATGCAAGAGAAACAAATCAGAAGAATGAATGAATATATAGTCTTTCATGTTAGGCGGCTCAGTAAAAGGAACCAAGTGTCGTAAACTTATGTTCCTGATAGAGGCAGAACTGAAATAGACAATATTACTAAATCACGCCCTGCCATTCGATTGCAACAATAAGACGTACAATAGGTATGAAAAACAAACCTTCAATTAATGAGTTAATAACTGCTTTCGCGGATGGAGAACTTCACGGAAGTGAATTGGAGTATTTCAAGAGAGAGTTGGAAAAGGATCCTGCGATTAAGGTTCTTTTAGAATCTGAGCTAAGGCTAAAAGATGCAATTAAAACCAAGTATATAAAAAAATCCGCTCCTGAGTCGCTCAGAAAGAAAGTTGCTCAGATAGTCGAAAATGAAGCCAAAATCATACCGATTGATTCAGTTCAGAGGTTAAAGCCTTCCGAAAAAACACCCTCCAAACCTAAGCATCAGTCAAAGAGCCGACCCTGGATTCTGGTAGCCGCACTAATTGTGATAAGCATTTTGATTTACACTAACAGAACCACAACGGCGGAAGCTGAAAGTATTTACAACACGGTCGAATTTATTAGCTATCAGCATTTCATGAATCACAATGGCAGCTTGTTACAGCCTACTATTGATGTTTACGATACCGAATACGCTCAACTCTACCTCAAAGAACATTATAATTGCAACATTACTGTCCCTGAATTAGAGGACGCAGAATTTGCAGGTATAGTTTATGCTGATTTCCATAATGATTACAAGACTCCATTGCTAAGCTACAAAGCCGGCGAAAATGATTATATCTACGTTTTTGCTTTTGAACTCCATGATTTAGATAAAATTGGGGATATTACGCGACATCAAAAAGCAGTTGAAGCTATCATTGAACATAACGATGTTTATACTGTAGATATAAGCGGCACACATGTGTTATCATGGAAATGGGATGATGTATGGTACAGTGCCGTTTCGAGACACCACGGCGATGTGATTGCCGCAATGCTTCCTCATTAATCAATCCTTTCTTAGTATGATGGCTCCGTTGTGAATACTTTTGATTACATCATTGCGGGCGGTGGTTGCAGCGGATTGAGCCTGGCCTGGCATATACTTCAACACGAAGCCTTGCAGGATAAATCAATTCTAATAGTAGATGAGCGCCTTGCACCTGTAAACGACCGCACTTGGTGTTTTTGGAGTTCAGATAACATACCTGAACCCGTCCCAATCTACCGCACTTGGAAACAGCTTCATATACGGGTTGGAATGTTAGATAAAAAAACTATACTCGATAAACTTTCCTATAACTGCGTAAGAAGTGGTGATTACACCGAAGCGTTGTTAATTGACTTAAAAAAGTATTCTAATATTCATTTGCACAAGGGCAGCATTGTAGAAGTCGTGGAAAGAAACGATGATGTAGCCGTTCAGACAGATACGGGTAAGTTTAGGGCAGGACTCCTATTTGATTGCTATTCAAAGCCTGATTTATCAAAGTCCGAATATCCCCTTTTGCAGCATTTTTTGGGATGGGAAATTGAAACTAATAGCG
>SLDG01000276.1 GCA_007125355.1 Balneolales bacterium
AGCAATGTCTTTTGCTTCGCTCACCGAACCGGTAGTAATGTAAACCATAAAACACTTCATACTAAAACTCCTTTGGTAAATTGATTATATTTGCATCCCATAAAATCTAAATAACGTCGACTCACCTATTTCATTGGCAGAGTCAGAAATTACGAATCATGCAATCTACATTTTCTAAAAAAAATCCTGAGCCAACAAAAAATTTCTATGATTTGGTAGAAATCATGCACATTCTGCGAAATGAGTGCCCGTGGGACAGAAAACAAACGCATGAATCCATCCGGGATTTGATGATTGAAGAAATATACGAAGCTATTGAAGCCATTGATAACAAAGATTATGATGAGCTAAAGAAAGAATTAGGTGATATTCTGCTTCATGTGCTCTTTCATGCAGAAATGGCCGACGAAAAGAAACGATTTGGTATTGGGGATGTGATTTTTGGGATACAGGATAAACTCATCAGCAGGCATCCACATGTTTTTGCAAACACAGAAGCCAACGACCCTGAAACCGTGACCAAAAACTGGGAAAGTATAAAGCAAAAAGAAAAAGGCCGCAAAAGCGTATTACAGGGAGTTCCCGACAATCTGCCAGGACTACTTCGAGCTCAACGAATGCAGGAAAAAGCAGGCGCAGTCGGATTCGATTGGAAAAAATGGGAAGCCGCATGGACAAAACTCGAAGAGGAAATTGAAGAATTTAAATCAACGTTAAAAAACGCAGATAAAGAAGAGCAAGAAAAGGAATTCGGCGACGTTTTTTTCTCAATGGTGAATGTCGGGAGGCTGGCCGGACTCGATGCAGAAAACGCTTTACGACTTACAAATTCGAAATTTAAAAAGCGATTTACCTACATCGAGCAGCATCTGAGAGAAAAAGGCTTGCAACCTGAAATGGTATCACTGGAAGAAATGGATGCTCTCTGGGAAGAGGCTAAAAAATTCGATTAATACGTAGCCTGAATTGTGTACGATAACAGAAAAATTCAGGGAGAGCAATCCAGGTTAGCGAAATTTCGCAGAATTTCGTAACTTTTTGAATCTCAATTATACAGGAACGAATTAAATACCTATTGTAGTTTAGTTGAGCACTTGCAGTAAGCGCTTTTATAGTATATCGAAAGTCTGAAATTGCCCAAAAATTATAGGCAATTAGTGCAGAATCAATGAGATCGTTCATCAGAGAACTGCTAAAACAATTCTGTTTTGGCAGCTCAGTATTAGATGACTTATTTATAAAATTTACCGGTAACTGCGGTTATCAATTATTTAGCAAATATATTTTCACTTAATTAATTACGGAGCAAAGAATGAGTACTATTACACACGAAATTGATCTCTCAGAATATCCACATTTGGATAAAGGCCTTGAGGGTATCGTAGCATTTTCATCTAAAAAAAGTTTTATTGACGGAGCTAAAGGAGAATTAATTTACTCCGGTTATAACATTAATGACCTTGCGCAAAAATCTACCTTTGAGGAAGTATGTTTCCTGCTTTGGCACGAACGTCTGCCCTCTCAGGCTGAATTAAATGAGCTTAATGAAGTCCTGCGTGCTGAGCGCGACATCCCAAAAGAAGTAATTGATTACATTGAATCAGCTCCGAACGATGCCATCCCAATGGCTGTATTGCGTACGGCTGTTTCTATGCTGGCTGACCACGACGAGGAGACTGAAGATTATTCTGAAGAAGCTATTCTAAGAAAATCTATCAGAATGACAGCGAAAATCCCTGCAATAATTGCCGGATTCAGCAGAAAAAGAGAAGGTAAGAGCATTCTGTCTCCACTCAAGAAAAACAGCATTGCCTACGACTTCCTGTACATGCTTAACGGCGAAGAGCCTGGCGAGAAAACAGAGCGCACATTCGACATGTGCCTGATTTTGCATGCTGAACATGGAATGAACGCATCTACATTTACCTGCAGAAGTATTTGTGCTACCAACTCTGATATTCACTCGGCGGTAACGGGTGCCATTGGCTCGCTCAAAGGCCCATTGCACGGTGGGGCTAATACGGCCGTCATGAACATGCTAAAAGCCCTTGATAAAGACACCGACATTGCGGCGTTTGTACGCGAAAAGCTCGCTAAAAAAGAGAAAATTAGTGGATTTGGCCACCGTGTTTACAAAACATTCGACCCCAGAGCGCATCACCTGAGAGATATGGCTGAAGGCCTTGCAAAAGAAGTAGATATGGAATATCTCTACGAATGGTCAGAAACCATTTTAAAGGTGATGAAAGAAGAAAAGAACATCGATCCGAATGTTGATTTCTTCTCTGCAACTGTCTACTTCTCTATGGGAATTGAACCCGATCTTTATACCTGTATTTTTGCAATGGCGAGAATCTCAGGCTGGACAGCCCACTACATTGAGCAATGGAACAATAATCGCCTGGTTCGTCCACGTCAGTTGTATCTTGGTGAGAAAAATCTGCCATATACAAGCATAGAGAACAGATAAACGATTGCTTTTTAAGTGATTCGAAGAAAGCTGCCCCACCAAACGGCAGCTTTTTTTGTGCCCGCTGCAAAAACATTCTACTAAAAAGTAATCAGCTTCATTATATTAGCGTAGTTTGAAACTAACATTAATTACTAAACCAAGTTTAATTTACAATGAATAGCGTTTTTGATGCTCAGACTCACATTCTAAAACAATTCCTGAAATTCGCTTCCGACACAGAATATGGAAGAAAATACGGATTCAGCAGCATCAAAAATTTCGAGGACTACGTTGCGAATGTACCCATATCAACATTTGCTAATTACGAGCCCTACATTGAACACATGAAACGTGGTGTCCCTGACCTTACGTGGCCGGGCAAAGTCGACAAATTTGCAGTATCTGCAGGAACAACAGGGACTCCAAAACAAATCCCCCTTACAAGGGAACGCGAACGCAGTGACGTAACTTTTTTAAGACAGGTTGCTTTGGGATATCTAAAAAAGAATCCGGCCAGAATTTGGAGTATTATGGGTCGCCATGCCAGCCTGCCCGGAATGATAGAAAACGACCCTGAATACCCCGGTGTAACTTTTGGTGAAATTAGTGGTTTCTTAGCCACTTTCGCGCCGTTTGTACTTTCGAAACTTCAAATTATTCCGGCACGCGAAGCTGTTCGGATGAACTTCGATGAAAAAGTGGAGTTGATGATTGAGCGTGGATTAGAAACAGATGTTAGAGTCTTTACTTCCCTCCCATCGGTAGCCCTGCGTTTTTTCCAGATAATGCTGGAAAGAAGCGGCAAGTCGAGCATGAAAGAAATCTGGCCAAATCTCAAAATCATTATTTCCGGTGGTGAACCGCTGCCATCGTATCGTGAACACCTGAATAAATTATGCACGGGCCTCAATGTTGATTTCCTTGAAAATTACGGAGCTTCAGAAGGATATTTTTCTTTCAATACTGATCAAAACAGGGATGATATGAAGCTGGTAGTTAACAATAATGTGTTTTACGAGTGGATTCCGGACCCCGCTACCACTAAAGAAGAATTGTTGAACCAAAAAACCATCCCAACATGGGAGGTTGAAACCGGCA
>SLDG01000030.1 GCA_007125355.1 Balneolales bacterium
ACTTCGTGCCTTTGTGACTTTGTGTTTTTAACTTATTATTTCTTATTAAAAGTTTTTGATAATCACAAAGACACTAAGACACAAGGTTCACGAAGAAAAAAAAGTGTATACATGATATTCCTAAAAAATATATTTCCTCTTTGTGAATTTCGTGTCTTTGTGACTTTGTGTTATTAATCTTTCTACTATAAGTCCACAATTCTGAATTCAACAATTCTGAATTCTTAATTCTTCAATAATCTTTTTTCATTATCTCAATCTGCCGTTTGCTGTCCTCCGGTGGTTTTGTAAACAAACTAACCACAATCGTGGCTATTAATCCTGCAATAAATCCCGGAATCAACTCATACATGGCATCTTTGAGTACAGGAGTAAAATACCAAATTATTGTAACCATTGTTCCGGTAATCATTCCTGCTAACACTCCGGCACGGGTTGTCCGATCCCAGTAAAGTGCCAGAATCGTCGTAGGCCCGAGTGCGGCTCCGAGGCCGGCCCAGGCAAAAAGTACCAGCCAAAAGACCAAATCCTCTGCAATAAGCCCAAACAAAAGCGACAAAATAACCAATATTGCCACAACCAATCTGCTGAGGAAAACCAGCGTTTTTTGAGAAACCTTCTGCCCTTTTTTGAGGATTTTCTCATATACATCACGTACCACGCAAGAAGCCGCCACCAAAAGCTGAGAATCTGCTGTTGACATAATCGCGGCAAAAACGGATGCAATCACAACACCAAATAAAACAGGGTGCAGATACGCATTCGCCAAAAGCGGAAACAGATTTTCGGTATCTGCAGCAGGCAACATCGAAACCTCCGGGAAAACCGCCCTTCCAGCGAGTCCGGTAATCAGTGCGCCTGCTGCCATCAAAATATTCCAGAATGTTCCGACATAACAGGCGGTTTTTAGCTGCGACGGATGTTCAATCGACAAATATCTGGCCACAATATGCGGATTACCTGGCGAGCCAAGGCCAATCCCCAGCAATCCTATGGCAACACCTGCCGATAGGGCAAAAGGATCAATCAAAAGCGAATCAATGGTACTGAGTTCTGCCATGGCGGGTTGCCATCCCCCTAAACTTACCAGAACGATGACTGGCAAGATGACAAGCGAAAGGAGCATCAGAATGGCCTGAATCATATCCGTAAGGCTGACCGCCAGAAATCCACCAATAATTGTATAAACAAGTACAATTATTGCAGTGATAACGATACCGGAGATCGGCGACAGGTTAAATCCTGACGCGAATGCCTTCCCTCCTGCCACGAATTGAGCAGAAACATATCCCACCATAAAAATGAGAATAATGGCCACAAGTACAATTCTGAGCAATCCGTTTTTATCCCCAAAACGTGAAGCAAAAAAGTCCGGTATGGTTATGGTATCATGGGCTTCGGCAAACCGCCGGATGCGACGGGCGTAGTACAAAAACAGGAAAAATTCTACTATAATATAGCCGGCTACCGCCCACACGGCCTGCGCGCCCACGCTGTATGCCATGCCGGTCATTCCAATCAAAAGCCATGCGCTTCGTCCGGAAACCACAGCTGACAGCGCCATCACAAACCGGTTCATTTTTCTGCCGGCAATGAAATATTCGCTTATTCCTTTAGATGAAAATCGCGAACTCCAAATACCAACCCCGACAATCACCGCGAGATACACCAAAAACGCGATAACCGCCCAAAAATCAGACTGAATGGCCGATGCTGTTGTTGTTTGTTCCAAATCCTGGCAGTACGTTTGTTCAAATTGTTCAGTTCATGAACAAGAATAAAAATTAATTGGTTAAAATCCACCGCAACATTGTAGGGCGTTTTGGGATTTGGTATAATGGTGAAAATAAAATAAGATTATATAAAATCGTTGATCGTTAGAAACCTTCAATGTTTCAATAATCCTGAAGGTTTTTCCCAAAATTGAGAGCTCAAACAAAATGAAAATCCTATACATATTTCCCCACCCCGATGACGAATCTTTCGGTCCGGCTCCCGGGATTTATCAGCAATTATCACAAGGCCATGAGGTCTATTTGTTGACGCTCACTAAGGGCGGAGCCACAAAAATCCGTCATGAACTCGGCCTTAGTGTAGATGAAATGGGGGATGTGCGCTTCAAAGAGATGCAATGTGTAGAAAAAGTGTTGGGTTTAACAGAGATGACGGTACTCGACCTGCCGGATTCCGGACTCAAGAATATGAATCCCCTTGAAATTGAATCTGTAGTTTCTTCGCATATACAAAGGATTAAACCAGATGTGGTTGTAACATACGCGGTGCATGGCATCAGTGGTTTTTTTGATCATCTTGTTTCTCATGCCGTTGTTAAGCGGGTTTTTTGTCAACTCAAACAAGATGGTCACAGCTATTTAAAACGCTTGGCGCTATTTACGGTAGATGACAAACTTGGAGGCACCGGCCCGTTCGGCTTGACCGCATCCGCACCTGAAGACATCGATTGTAAAATTAAAGTTACTGAGGCAGAGTCTGAAAAAGGAAAAGAAGCGCTGGCTTGCTATAAAACTTATGCCAGTGTAATCGAAAAAACCGGTGTCGCAGAACATACACATCTCGATATCTGCTTCGAATTTTTTCAGGATTCTTTTGATTCTCCGGTGGGTGATATAACGGCGGGATTATAGGGATTTACTCACGAAATTAATCTGTGTATTTCGAATTTTTCTGCTTATTTATCTGACCACTGACGTTAAGGGTACAATTCAAACTATTATTGCTTTTAAAAGTCTGTAAATGATATGCTTTAAAGCACTGAACAGGGTTATATTTCGCCAATAATTACGTAGATTCAGTCTAAATATCGACTGAAGGTTATGAAAGACCATTCAACAATAGAATCGAAGATATTATTAACGAGAAATTAATCACGAAAACTTTTTAGACATGAGCAATGAAAGTAAATGCCCTTTCCATGAGGGAGCAGTAAAGCAAGCTGCCGGCGGGGGAACAAAAATCCGCGACTGGTGGCCAAACAAACTAAATATTGATATCCTGAGACAGCATTCGGATTTATCTGATCCGATGGGCGATGATTTCGACTACGCAGAGGAGTTCAAGAGTCTCGATCTTGCCGCTGTAAAAAAGGACCTGACCGAGTTAATGACCGATTCGCAGGACTGGTGGCCGGCAGATTACGGCCATTACGGACCGTTTATGATTCGTATGGCGTGGCACAGCGCGGGAACATACCGTGTGGTTGACGGCCGCGGCGGTGGAGGAACGGGAAATCAGCGTTTTGCTCCGCTCAACAGCTGGCCCGATAATGTGAACCTCGATAAGGCGCGCCTGCTTCTCTGGCCTGTAAAAAAGAAGTACGGACGTAAAATTTCGTGGGCAGATCTGATGATTCTGGCCGGTAACGTAGCGCTCGAGTCCATGGGTTTCGAAACGTTTGGATTTGGCGGCGGCCGCAAGGATATCTGGGAGCCTGAGTATGATATTTACTGGGGATCGGAAGGAGAGTGGCTGGCCAGCAAGCGCCACAACGATCAGGGCGAACTTGAAAAGCCGCTCGGCGCCGATCACATGG
>SLDG01000106.1 GCA_007125355.1 Balneolales bacterium
ACAACGCCGTCTGAGTAAATCAGAATTCTGTCACCATTTTCGACAGTAAAATTGGCGGGTTTAAAAACAGAACGGTTAGATAATCCCAATGCCGGTGCTTTTTTGTACACTTCGGTTAATTTCGATTCCGAGCCCTTCCACAGAAATACAGGCATATGGCCGGCGTTCCAAAAAGAAGCTTTTTCCCCATTACACACCACGGCGCCAAGCGTTGCAAACATGGTTCTTCGAGGCTGATTCATAAGCCGCTTGTTAAGATTGCTGAAGAGCTCATCCATCGGTTTATCAAAAAACACATGGTCTTCGAATGCGGTGTTGAGCATACTCATAATCAATCCCGCGCCAAAACTGTGACCTGACACATCTCCGCTTGCTGCAATAACCTCACCATCGCTGTTTTTTAATAAACAGAAAAAATCTCCGCCCACCTGTCTTGCAGGTACAGACATCCCAAATCCCTTAAGAAAAGGAGCCACTATATGTTTGTCATTAAGAAATTGCTGCTGCACTTCACTGGCAAAATTCAGCTCCTCCTCAGCTTTTGCTTTCTTATCGAAAATGGACCTGTTTGCGAGGAGCAGGAATCGAATCCCTAAAATTAAAACACTAATTGAAAATGCAGTGAGTGCCATACCGCTGTAGCTGAACGTAAATTCAAGTTCCGCTAAGGCTACCGCAGAAGCTCCCAAAATCCCACTAAACAAGATTATAAACGGGATTAATTTGGTGATGTTCTTTTTATAGGCCTCTCTTGTCCATTGAAAGAGATAGGTACCATAAGCCAATACAAACACAAAGTAAAAGAATAAGAAAAACCAAAAGATTGCTGAGTGGTAGAAAAGAATAAACTGACTGACAATGAGTGTGATGATTATGACACACAGAAGGCCTAAGAGTGTAAAGGATGCCAATACATATTGTTTGTCTTTCAGCGAGGCTTCAAAAAATGGCTGTAGCATTTTTTCGCTTTCAGTCTCGCCGTTAACCTGATTTTTTTTGATTAGAAGAATTGTGAGATACGAAATAACAGTTAATATGATTAACGCTACAATTACAAACCATATCAAGGAAAACTCTGCACCATTTGATAATAAGTTCCCCAGCGTTTTGCCAATAAACACACCACCATAAAAAAACAGTGGTATCATTAGGCCGATCCCTACTAAAACTAACAAAAAAATTCGGAGTGATTTCATGGAGTCAAGTATAGGCAATACTATATATAGTGGCAATTTTAACCCGAATTATTCACAATTGAATAAATTTCGACTGATTATGGCTCATCTTTTTTATGGTCACACTATAATGCAATTGAGTGTATTGATTCATTAATTGGTTATGCCGCCAATGGTAGAGACGCAATGCATTGCGTCTTTACCATGCATTGTACCATGCGTTGCGTCTATTTGTCACCCATTTTTCCCATGCCACCACCGTAGAGACGCAAAATTTTGCGTCTCTACAACGGCCTGAAATGGCTGAATTCATGTATTAATCTTCAGTTTTACTATTAAAAACAGAGATGTAATACCAGTCTGAAACCAATCTACATGTAATCCTGCAAGATTTGTGATTTGTCAAGGTTCTGTTGTCTAAAAAGACCTGTCAGGTTTTTACGATTAGGTTGTGATTTAGAATAATATGACTCTTAAAAACCTGACAGGTCTGCGGCATACTTGACTTGACACCAGTCCCGATTATCGGACTCCGCCCCCAAATCTAAAAAACCGAGAAAAAATGGCAATTTCTTTGTTTTTTGTGATGTGAAACGATCGGCTTAAATTGTACTACCAAAATGAGATAATCACATACCAAATAAATAATTCATGAAACCCCTCTCCGACAGAACAAAAGGACTTCGACAAAGCGATATTCGTGCAGTTACACAAATGGTGAATGCCTACAATGGGATAAATTTGGGTCAGGGTATCTGTGATTTGCCAACTCCTGATCCGGTAAAACAAGGCGCCATTGAAGCGATTAAAAAAGACCGGTCGATTTATTCTTATCACAGCGGAATAGAGCAGCTTAGAAAAGATACAGCCCAAAAATTCAGGGATTTTAACAATATTCAGTGCAAACACGACACTGAAGTAATGATTACTACCGGCTCAACCGGCGCGTTTGTGGCTGCTTGCCTTGCTACGTTAAATCCCGGTGATGAAGTTATTCAATTCGAGCCGTTTTACGGATATCATGTGAATTTGCTCAAGATTCTTGGGTTTAAACCTGTTTTTGTTCCATTGGAGGATAAAACGTGGGAGGTAGATTTCGAGGCACTTGAAAAAGCCATCACCGCAAAAACTAAAGCAATTGTGATTACCACACCCGGAAATCCCAATGGGAAAGTCTGGACCAAAACGGAACTGGAGCAGCTTCTCGGTATTCTCCAAGAACATGACTTATGGGCGTTTACAGATGAGGTTTACGAGTACATGATTTATGATGATAATCAACACCTTTCGCTTGCTTCGCTGCCGGGCGGCTTCGAAAGAACGATAACCATTTCGAGTTTTTCGAAAACATTTAATATGACAGGATGGAGGCTCGGTAGTGCCATAGCGCCTGAGCATGTGATTGAAAAAATGGGATTAATCAGTGATTTGATTTACATTTGCGCCTCAACACCGCTTCAGTACGGACTTGATGAAGCTTTCAGAATGGATCAGGGATATTTTACGCAAATGAAGAAGGATTATAACGTTAAACGGGATATGTTTTGTGATGCTATGGAACAGGCTGGGTTCGAATTTGAGCGGCCTCAGGGAGCGTACTATTTGTTTGCGAATTTCGAGAAGCTATCCCAAAAAAGAAATGGCATGGCTAATGATAAAGAAGCCTGCGAAACGCTTATAAAGGAAGCCGGCATTGCCTCAGTGCCGGGTAGTTCGTTTTACAACAGTCCGGAAGACGGTAAGTATTACCTCCGTTTTTGCTACGCGAAAGAGTTCGATGTGCTTGAAAAGGCTTGTGAACAGATAAAGGGGTTTTAGGGGGAATTCGAGCTAAACTAATTGTCACGGGTTTGTACGAACATACACCCCAATCAATGTCTTAAAAGCAACGTCATCCTGCCGCGTCCCGAGTATCGGTGAGCGGAGCTGCGGCTTAGATTGTACGCCAAGATTTATGAAAGTTGACCGCAGCGTAGTCGAAGGACTGCTTGCACAACCCGTGAGTAGCTTAGAATTTTTGCATTAAAATCTATTCCCCTTGCCCAAGCGAATAAGCCCGCTCGCCATCAAAGAAGTAGAGATTTTCGGTTTTGATGCAGTCAAGTCCCGCTTGATTCAGGCTAATTAGCAAGTTCAGAACCGTTTGATAGTTTACCTCTTCCATATTGTTAGCATCAGAAGTATCTGCTACAAATCGACAGCGCCAGTGATCGGTACAGAATGTTTGTGGCAGCCCATCGGGATAGACCTTGACACCGCGATTTGTAATCATTTTCAGTGCAATCCCATCAACTGAATGTTTCTCAAGCAGGGCGCCAAGGGTTTCGGCATTTCTGTTGTCTTCATCCCAATCAATAAAAACATCT
>SLDG01000094.1 GCA_007125355.1 Balneolales bacterium
TGATCATCGGTTAATTCAATTAGCAGTAGATATTGGGATGCAAGTTCACGTGACTGTGGCAGGGGGTTGGCATCAAATACATCGGGAGATAATACTCTGTGTATTTCAGAAAAGAGTGTATTGATAGATGTGATCTTATCAACCTCGCTGTAGCTCATCAAAAAAGCTTCGAGTTTTGAAATACGGTTCAATAAATCAGGGTCAGCGATTCCGTTTTCTTCACCGGTATCGACGACAATTTCAAGTGGAAACTGTGGACTAAGATTTTCTGAGATAATATTACTGCTTTTGAGCAATTCAGAATCTCTGCCAACATCATCGAAAACAAACCCGTTAACCCGAAGTTGAGTGATACCGTAAGCAGTTATGGCAGTTACGATTAGAGTTACAATTACCACGGCTTTGTGGTGTTTCCTGGCAATGTTGAATGTCCGCAGCAGTATACTTCCGATCGCATTGTGAACACGCCCTTGTGTAGATTGCATTCTGTTGCCATCACGAAACCAGGGCATCAAGGATGGCAGCAGGAAAATAGTAATGAGATAGGCGAGCATTACGCCAATGGCAGTGTAAACCCCGAATGTCCGCATGGGTATTACATTACTTGTGAGCAGCGTGGCAAAACCTATTGCGGTAGTAACGCTCGTCAAAAAAGTAGCGCTGCCAAGTATAATCAGGCTTTCGCGCAGGGATTTTCGCCTTGTCAATCCGGCA
The DNA here is from genome assembly GCA_007125355.1 of Balneolales bacterium. Taxonomy (GTDB): domain Bacteria; phylum Bacteroidota; class Rhodothermia; order Balneolales; family Cyclonatronaceae; genus SLDG01. Next base: position 715 of record SLDG01000094.1, read on the forward strand.
AATCGACCATCATTGTATTTTGCAAGCATATGAACGGAGTCGGCGACTCCAACGCACAAAAGGATAGGTGCAATGCTGCTGGTGAGTACTTCAAAATATCCCCCTGAAAGTTGTAAAACGGCGAGTGTGAAAAGAATCGTAATCCATACAATAAGTATGGGGATAATGACACCCTGAACGTGCCGGAACAAAAACCATAACAGCAAGATGATGAGCACTGAAGAAATGCTGATATAAAAAATAATTTCGCCATTGAGCAGATGAATGTATTGATTTCTGAAATAGGGGATACCTGCAATATGTATTTCATACATCCGCTGAAATGGCTTTAATATGCTGTAAAGGTTCTCGATAATAATTTCTCTTGATGGGAAGATATTTTCGTCTTCATCAATTTCGATAAATAGCGCGGTGAAATCGGCAGAATCATTGATGAAAAGTCCGTTTATAAACGGGTTCCGAATCAAGTCGCTGCTAAGCTGATTTAGAGCATCGTTATCCGCCTGATTTAAAAAAACGGCGGTTATGTAATCTTCGGATGATAAAAATCCGTCTTCACTGATAAATCGCCGGGCATCCCAAATACTTCTTACATCGGTAACAAATGGGATGCTAGTAAGAGAATCACGTAATGTTTTTATGTCGCCGAGAACAGCGTTGCTGATAAGGTTTTCTGATTTTATTCCTATTATGATTACGTTGTCATCACGGCCGAATTCTTCAGAAAACGAGCGATAGAGGTCGATGGTAGGATCATTTTCAGGGAAGAAACCCTCAAGGCTGAAATCTGCTCTGATGTTAAATGCAGGAAACAGAGAGGCTATTATCAGCAAAAATGCGATAACCGAAATGGCTCTTCGGTGTGATAAAATAAAATCGGCGAGTTTTTCCAATGATGCGGTTTAATAGTATTGAGTCAGCAAGATTAAAGTAATTACAGAGAATAGAATGCTGTCGTCTTTTTCTGTGTAAGTTTGTTTTGTAAGAAATAATTTTTCGATGCTAAATTCCTGCATAATAACATACTAAATGTTAGATGCATTCCTGATCGGCGGCGTTATTTTTGGGATTTGGTTGACTGAGCAAACAACGAATTTTCGAAGTCGAGTTGGTTGTTTGAACCACGAAGCCGCGAAGACACGAAGGATGGGAAGTAAAGGAAGTGAAAGAATGTAAGTCCGTGTCATTTCGAACGCAGATTCTACTAAACGGCAAAAAGCTTAATTGCATAGTAAATTCGAGACAACCCAATGTTTGCGAGAGAAATCTCCCAAGGTTGAATAATTTATTAGTGTGCCAAGGATCCCGTTCGTAGGGATGTTGGATACAACGTCCCTGTCAAGATTTTGATTTTATTATGTTTATACTTTGTATTGGCTGTTGGTATGCATGCGAGTAAGCTATTCGGTGCCATTAACCGCTCACCCTTCGGCTCCGCTCAGTGACCGCTGCTTCTCGACTTTAGTCTCAATATAGATGGGTGCTGCACCTACGGCGCAGATGAGAGAGGAAGACTGCTCTTATGTGTTACAAAGGTAATGATCCTACGGATCATTACACTTTGGTGTTTAGTTGCAACAATCCACTTAAACGTGTCACATTAATTAAAAAACGTCAACCTATTTTAGGCACCTACAACTTACATCCCGAAACCCGAAACCTGCAACCCGAAACAAAACTAATCAATAATCAATTTTCTTACCACGACCAGCGGCCTTGCAAGAAAACCAAACTGTTGTTTCGGTATCTTTGGAATGAAAGGTTAGCGTAATCAGAAGCGGGTGTTTTTCCTCCGAAGATGTGGGCGCCGAGTCTGAACGAGAGGCCATCCCTGAGCACATACTGCAGTTCGGGATTCACCCAAAAATCACCACCATTTATGTTGTATCTGCCGAGTAATTGGAACAATAGATTATCTCTTAAAAAAGAGTTTCTGAAAATGCCGGTTACGGAGTGGAAATATTCATCCTGTAAGATATCCAGCGCGTAATTAAGAATGTATTCGCCGGAATATTGGAGTGTTGTGCTCCATCCCCAAAAAGTAGTTGAAAAACCTGACATAAATTTAATTGCAGGTTCATAGCGCGAGAATCTTGTATCGGCATCGCGGTCAATGACAGTATTGAAGCGAGTGAGAATATCAATTAATTCGTCAAGGTCAGCTCGATTGTTATTATCAGCGGCGTTTTGTAGTGTGTTTAAATCATCAACTGAAAGTTCAGTTGGTAATATATCGACCGGCCTTTTTTGAAAGAAGGCCGCTTCGTACGGGATAGAGACTTTTGAGCTTGCCCTGTATTCGCCCCAAAATCCGGTAATGAGTCCTGGTTTATACGTTTCTTCAAGAATAATACTCTCCGGAATCCTGAGGTTGAAAAAATCTACAGTTTCGAAAGTTTTAAAGTATCCCGGATTGTTAAAAGACCAATACATAAGGGCGGCATCAAGGTCGAGTGAAAGCGAGGGGCGGTACGAAAAGCGCATGGCAGTCTGCACGTCTTTGAGATTCGGACTGTTGTTTCTGTAGGTGATGTACTCAGTTTCAAGTGGGAAAATATGGGTCGGGATGATTCCCCATCTTCCATCAAAATCAGGCAATGTTGATGGAGTAAACACAGGGTTGAGAATAAACTCTAATTGGTTTCTGCCAAAATAATGGGTGTAGCTAACGGCGGTGACGCCTTCACGAAGTTCGGTAAAATCTCTCGTTATAAATTCGCTTAAATCAAAAGGACTGATGATATCAAAAATGAAATCTCCCTGTGTTTTTCCCCATGAAATTATCTGTTTACCGATTTTGAGGTCTGCATTATCAA
>SLDG01000358.1 GCA_007125355.1 Balneolales bacterium
GAGCTTAACACCACGTTTTTGTAATAGTTCACTAATTTTATGGGCTCCAAACTCGCCGTCTAACTCTTCATCGTGACCAAATCCAATATAAACCGTTCTGTCGGGTCGTATCCCCTTCTCTAATAACGCTTCAACAGCTTCTAAAATAGACATAACGCCCGATTGTACATCCATTGTGCCGCGGCCATAAATATAGCCATCGCTAATAGCACCTGAAAATGGGGGATGAAGCCAGTCTTTCTCTGTACCCGGTTCTACTGGCACCACATCAAGGTGGCAGGTAAGCATGATGGGTTTCAGGTCTGGATTACTGCCTTCCCAGGTGTAAAGTAAACTGAATTCGTTGACGACTTCTTTTTTAAGCTTTTGCGAGACCAAAGGGAAGGATAAATCAATAAAATTATGCATCGCACTAAACTCGACAGGATCAACAATTTGTTTTTCTCTCTTAGACACCGTTTTGAATGTAATTGCTTTACTAAGCCGTGCAATAACACGCTCTGAATCAACTTCAATTTTTTGATCAGCTGGAGGAATGTTTGGCCTTCTGGAGCTGTAAAAAGTCCAAATGACAACTAAACCGGCTATAATCAGTAAAATTGTAGTGTAGACAAGAATCATTAATAAGAAATCTGCTTGAGCCGGCTGTGGCGATGAATAAAAATTAAAATTCGCCCTATAATTGCCTGAACTCGTTGAAAATTGGTTAATCTGCTATTATATCAAAACAAACAGAAATATGAAATCTATAATTTGACAGAAACAGACAGTTATTAGCCAGATTTTATTTTGAGATACCGGTTGGTTGTTTATTCGTTTATTTGTTTATGGCATAGTAGAGTCGCAATGCTTTGCGGCTCTACCACTACGTCCAGACCTTGATCCCAATCCCTTAAAACAACAAATAAATATAATTCAAAGGTAAGAATTTTGATTTAGTTCGGGTAAAATACTTGAAAATTCTGTATATTTGAGTCTGTTAAATAAAGAATAGTCGGCTTTTTTAAAAAAGACTGAATGAATGTCCGGAATGTGAACGTGCTATGATGAAATGTTGCATATTGTCTAACCCAGATTTGGCAGTGCGCCATAAGCCGGTGCACAATATTGTCAATTATTTGCAACAAAAAGGCGCTTCGGTATTATTGCCAGATACACTTGCCGGTGTAATTGACAACCTGAATTTAAAGCAGGTACAAATAGCAAGTGAAACCGAATGTGTAAAGCGTTGCGATGTAGTAATTGCCATCGGAGGAGATGGCACAATGCTACGGTCTGCAAAACTCGTGCATGATGCAGCTAAACCCATTCTGGGAATTAACAGTGGGAGGCTCGGTTTTCTGGCTGATACCCAAATCCATGAGATTTCTGAAGCATTAGACCAGTTGTTGCATGGGAAATGGGAAACCGTAAATCGTTTTTTACTTGAAGCTAAAAGCAGAGGAAAATCGTTTTATGCATTAAATGAGTTTTTATTTTCGAAACACGCTGATGTTTCTATGATAACTCTTGAAGTGTATTACGGAGAATATCTCATAAATAAATACTGGGCAGATGGCCTGATTGTTGCAACACCCACGGGTTCAACGGCATATAATTTGTCAGCCGGTGGGCCGATTATTTTTCCGGATACAAATGTTATAGTGGTTACGCCGGTTTGTCCGCATGCGTTAACCACCCGTTCTCTGGTTCTACCGGCAGAAAAAAAATTACGCGTTAAAAGCGTGCCGGATAACCAAAGAATATTATTTTCGAACGACGGAAGTATTTGCCAGCTTGATGACAACGGGCTGGATGTGGAAATTGGTAAAACAGACTTCCATGTAAACCTTATAAAGCTTCCGGGCAGAAATTACTTCGAAACGTTACGTACAAAACTAATGTGGGGGCTTGACCAGCGAGACCGGTCCTGATCCCCCAAAAACAATTATTTGTTAACTCTAAAATCAACAATATTATGAAAATTACAGTAGTAGGCGCCGGCGGTAATGTTGGCGCAACCGTTGCATTAAGTATTGCACAGCGTGACTTCGCAAAGCAAGTTGTATGCATTGACCTTGAAAGAAAAGAGGGCGATAAAACATTTTATCCTTCAAAAGGCCGTGCACTCGACCAATGGCAAACTTCGCCCGTTTATGGTTTTGATACCCATCTGGTAGGCGGAACAGATTATGAAATGACTAAAGACTCAGATATTTGCGTAATAACCGCAGGCGTACCCCGCCGTCCGGGAATGAGCCGTGATGATCTTTTGGGCACAAATGCCAATATTGTAGACTCAGTTACAAGAGAGCTCGTTAAGCATTCACCAAATACTATTATTGTAGTGGTTTCTAACCCGCTTGATGTTATGACATACGTAGCTTGGAAAGCCAGTGGTTTACCGGCTGAAAGAGTTATGGGTATGGCGGGAATCCTTGATACAGCTCGTTACCGCGCATTTTTAGCTGAAGAACTGAAGATTTCTCCAAAAGATATTCAGGCGCTGATTCTTGGTGGCCATGGCGATACAATGGTTCCACTGCCACGTTACACTACCGTTTCAGGTATTCCGGTAACGCAGCTTATCGCAAAAGATAAACTGGATGCCATCATCGAGCGCGCGAAAGTGGGCGGCGGAGAATTGGTAGGGCTTATGGGAACTTCTGCATGGTACGCACCGGGTGCAGCTTCTGCTCAAATGGTAGAAGCCATTGCTCTCGACCAAAACCGTATTTTCCCATGTGCTGCATGGCTGACCGGGCAATTCGGGTTGAAAGACCTTTATGTTGGCGTACCGGTTAAACTTGGTGCCGGTGGTATCAAAGAAATCGTAGAAGTTGAACTGAATAAAGAGGAGCAGGAATTGCTCAACAATTCAGCCGAACACGTACGCACTGCATTTAAAGACCTTGAGCGTATTATGAACGGTTAACACCTTCTAAAAACCATATTTAAGCCTTTGTTTCCCGGTTTTGGGAGGCGAAGGCTTTTTTATTTTTCCGCTATTGAAAATTTTTATAGAAACGAAAACACCACCTTCTCTGTTTGAAATGTTTGCTTTTGCAATTTTAATTTATTATCTCCCAATACACTACAAATATGAGTAACCTCAAAACAAAGCAGCGATATACCGCGTACGCTGTGACCATCGGTATATTCCTGCTCACCATCATACTATTCATGCTTCTGCCAAGCCAGCCCGAAGCCGGAGAAATATCGGGTGAATCATCTGCAAGAGTGGTAAACGTAAACACGTTTGAAACGGGAAGCTTTCCAACGGAAATACGTATAACCGGCAGGGTAACGTCTGTTGACAGGGTGGAGCTTTTCTCTGAGGTTCAGGGAGTTCTTATCAGCGGTGATCGTCCGTTTCGGACAGGAAACAGATTTCAAGAGGGGGATGTACTTGTTCGATTAGATAATACAGAAGCCGCTTTAGAATTGGCATCAACACGTAGTCGTTTTCAGTCGGCTCTATCAGCTATGTTACCCGAAGTTCGCCTTGATTTTCCCAATCGCTTTGAAACATGGGCTGCTTATGTA
>SLDG01000265.1 GCA_007125355.1 Balneolales bacterium
AGGTTTCTACGGTTCAGTTGTACGCTTTAATAAATATGATCTCTAAAACCTGTCAGGTCTGCGGCGTATTAGCATTGAAATCTCATTCAGCCCGGCGCCATGCCCCTGACTATTACTGCACCTACGGCGCAGGTGGGGAATTGCGTTTTTTCCCTACAAGGGTGGTGCACCTTCGGTGCATGGCTCTTTGATGTTCACAACCTGCAACAAAAACACAAACTCATTGTGAAATATAGAGGATTTGAGTCCTTGTGTTTCAATAAATTCTTATAAAAGAAAATTCAATCTTCACTACCTCTGCCCCAAACCCGCAAGGCGGCCGGTTACCCATGCCCAGTAGAAATTGAAGCCGCCAATTCTGCCGAAGACATCTATTATTTCTCCGCATAGGTACACCCCAGGCAATTTCAGGCTTTCTAATGTTTTGGTGTTTATTTCTTCGAGGGGAATGCCTCCTCCGGTGACCTCCGCTTTTCGGTATCCTTCATCACCGCTTATTGGTAATTCGTATTCTGTTAATAAAGCAAGCAGATCTCGTCGCTCTTCTTTTTTTAATTCGGCTGTTTTTCTTTGTTCAAGGCCGGCTTTCTGAATGATCATTTCGCATAAACGTGCCGGAAGTTTTTCTTTTAATACCGAAATAACATTTCCTTTTCCGTTAATAAGAGCCTGGTTCCACGATTCACGCTCAATTCCAGCCCAATTGACACGAAATACAGGTGTTTCTTTGCCATTCATTTTTGCTTTTATGTAATGATGAGAGGCATCAAGTATGGCTGGGCCGCTGTATCCGCGATGTGTAAACAAAAAGCCGCTTCTTTCAGATGTGAACGTTTTCTTTCCACCTGTATAAACAGAAAGTTCAACATCCAAACTGATTCCTGATAATGCATGATGCTGCTTATTTGTGCCCAAAAGCGGAGTCAGCGCCGCGTATACAGGACGGATAGTGTGCCCGGCTTTTTTCATGAAGCGATGTCCCATGCCATCTGTTCCAATGGTCGGGATGGAATAACCTCCGGTGCTTATAATCACACGATTGGCTTCAAAAGATTTGCCATTAGATGTTCTAACCCGCCATTTACCGTTTTCAGGTTCTAAGTTTTCAACAGGTGCGTTATAGACTACTTGCACGCCACTCTCGAGCGCTTTTTTGAGTAGCAAATTACGCACCTCTTTGGCAGAATTACTGACCGGAAACCATTTGTTCGAATGTGTTTCGCAGGCTAATTTTAGCCCAATTTCATCTTCGAACCACTGTTTACATGCATTAAGCGACCATGACTTGAATATATTTTTCATCCTGTTCACCGAAGAATCGGTGAAGTAATCGTTCAACTTCATTTGTGCCGGGAGTACATTGCATCGTGTACCACCTGACATCAATATTTTTTTTCCTGCTTTTTCTGTGCGCTCAAGCAGTGTAATTTCTGCTCCGTTTTGAGCGGCGAAAATGGCAGCTGTTAATCCCGCGGCACCGGCACCGCAAACAAGCACACTTGGTCGAGAAGCATCAGGCATGATTTTCCCTGTAAATCATTGCCGACATCGGACCTAATTCAAAATCTTGCGCGTCACTGTCGATGCAAGTGTTGAACTCTAACAATATTTCGTTGATTTTAAGGGATGTAATGCGTTGTGTTGATTCACCCATATTGAATAAAACTGCAATTGAATCCCCATTCAACATCCTTCTAAAACCAAACAACGATTTATCGTTATCACTGATTATGGTTTCATAGTCGCCGGTTCTGAGCGCATCTTCGCGATTTCTGAGATGAATAAGTTCTTTGTAAAAGGAATGCATTTCCTTATCAAATGCAACGTTATTTCGTTTATTTTCTTTTTCGTTTAGGAAAACTGCCTCGTCGTCATATTCAATTTCCGGCCATAGCATTGGTTTTCTGTTGCACGGATCGTTTGCACCCCACATTCCGGCTTCATCCCCGTAATACACAACCGGCGCTCCTATGTACGTCATTTGAAAAACGGCCATTAACTTTTGAATTAATCTCGCGTGGTCATCCGGTTTAGATGTGATATATGCCGGGTTTACCATTTTGGATTTTTCATAATACTCGTTCCAAAATCTGATAGTAAACAAATGGGAGTTCGTAATTCTGGAAGCCACCCGGTCGGTATCGTGGGAGCCGAGGAGATTGTGCATTACATGGGCGACCTCTGCCGGATACGATTCTCGTAAAATTCGTAACCTTTCATCCAGTTCAGCAGGACTGAATCTGGTTTTGCCCGGAATAAAAAACTGAGATGCCGCAAAAGCAAAATTGTAGTTCATCACCGCGTCGAATTCATCACCCTGCAAATAGGGGATTTGAGATTCGGGTGTATCTATAATTTCAGCACACAAAAAAGCTTCGGGATTGATACTTCGTACATGTTTCCGCCATTTTTTCCAGAAGGGATGTTTTATGCAAAAAGCAACATCAAGCCTCCATCCGTCGATGCCTTTTTTAGTGTTGCCGTCGTTATAAGGATCCATCCACCGGGAGGTAATATTGAACACATATTCAGCCGGTTCATTCACCAGTCCATAGCGGTTTTGCTTAATTTCGGGAAGTTCTTTAAAGCCCTCCCAGGTTTTAATAATCGTTGATCCGTCTTCCGTTTCATCCGCCCATTTCTGTACTTTCATCCATTTTTTATAGGGGGATTTTCTCTGATTCTCAACGAGATCCCGGTACACCCAGCTGTTCAGCCCCATGTGATTAAAAACGCCGTCAAGGATGATGTACATGCCATAATCATGAACTTTTTCGATGAGCTCAAGAAGTAGTTTATCGGCGGATGTCCATTTCCATGTAGAAGGATCGTGCGGTGTTTCTGTTAGAATGATTTTTCTGTCGCCCTCAGGGTCGGGGCCAAAAGTAGGATCAACATGATGCCAGGTTGCGGCATCGTATTTATGGCTTGAAGGGGCTTCAAAAACCGGATTCAGATACAGCGCTTTTATCCCCAAATCAGAAAGATAATCCAGTTTATTGATGATGCCTTGCAAGTCGCCCCCGTAGCGTCTGCGTTGAATGGCGTCAGAGAGATTCAGGCCGTTGTCTTTTTCGTAGGGTTGCCTCTCGTACCAATCGCTTCCCCAGGGATGAATTTCATAGGGCGATTCCAAATCATGGGGCCATGAGCCTTTTTGGTCTGTCAATCCTGGATCATTTGAGGGATCGCCATTGCAAAATCGCTCGGGGAAAATATGATACCATACAATTCCTTTAGCCCACTCAGGGACAAATCCCTTTTGTCCGTCTTTACTCATAAACGTTCTGCTTTAATCTTGACGGATGTATAATTTTGATTCCACTCTGTTACCCGCTAAATCGAGGAACCAATCCGTTTTAACCTCACCTCCCGATTCTGCCCACTCCTTGTAGTTGGGGTATGCATCGAGAATATTTTCACGTTCCAACGGGTAAACAAAAGACTGAGGCAGGTTTATGGCCCAGTTCAGATTTGTTGGGCTAAGATAAAATTTACCTTGTGCCGGGTTGGTGTCATCATCGCCTGTTCCTAAAAGAGAAGGGTCTGCAAGGGATGTTGGTGGTTTATTTGGGAGGTGAATTTCACGCCCACGTTCGCCGCGCACAAAAATGAATGGATTCCATGGTGCGGAACCGAGTTGAGTTCTATCAACCGGAGGATCAAAGGTAATGGTAACGACGAGAGTATCTTCCTCAATGTGTGGTTGATCTAATTCAGTATTCGCAAATTTGCCCATGTTTAGGGCTGAGTCATCCCAAAAAATAACCACAGCGTTATTCTGACCCGCCTCAGTGCCATTAGCGGTACTGGTTATCAATCCTGTTGAAAGGCGTTGGCCGTTCACACTGCTAATTTGAGAAGGGGGGATGTTGAACTCCACACCAAATCCGCTGTCGAGGCCGGCACCAATAGCGCGTATTACCTTTGTGTATTGTAGTTCGGTAATCAAATTATTTGAATCGCTTATTTTCACAATGTTGTAATCAAGTACAAGGTCATTCATGTCATAATCCCCGAAATCCGGCCAAAGGTCTTCAAACGCGAGCGTGCCAAAAACTTCGGAAGCAGGATAATTATTGATGATTTCGCCCGGCTCTGTAGTTGGCTCTGTGGGTTCGCAATTATTTGCCGGGTCAGATGCATAGGTGCCGGGAATGCTCACATCATCTAAGTGGCCACGAGCATTACCGCCTGTACCACGAAAAACCCATGCAATTCTATGAATACCGGTTTGTGTAATGGGGATTGTAATATCCTGCACCCCAATACTATTGGCATAGTCGTAGTAGTAAAGAACTACAGGGTCATTTGCATTTCCTGAATTATCTAACAGAAGTACCGTTAATTCTTTAGTTCCCCGGAAATTGTCAATCTTATGGCTAAAGTCAAGGGTGCCGGTTCCATCAAGATCAACCCATGGGGAGGTTAAAACCTGTGGATTTACAGGAGATGTCATTGGGCCGGTTCGCAGGCTATAGGTGCCCGAAATGGCGTTATCAGAGGAAATTGTAGTAGCCTGAAAAAGCCAGCATTTGGCAAATTCAATATTTCTGTCACCCGACTCAAAGTCCTGAACTACTGGGTTTTCAGCAGTAATCGCCTTAGTCGTGTTTTGAGTTTTAAAGCGTTCTGAAGCTAACAAGTCGGCTCCTTCATCATCTAAAATGGTCACTAAATTAATGGGCGTAACGGGGCCATTAAGTTCTATTTCATACAAACTAAAAATACCGTTTGGCAACACCGATTTTATCCATAAACCGTTGGCATAGTTTGGCAGGTTTAATGTTACTTGCTTTGTTTCTCCCTGTTGAATAACATACTGCTCAAGCAACCTGCCGCTTCCAAGAGGGTCACCGTTAAATACTTTTGCAATGGTTCTGTTTGCATCTAATTCGGTGGCGGTAATTGAGAGCGACATATCCCGGGTTGTAGAGTAATCAAACCCATTTGGGATGGCCAAATCAAGAGGTGGAACATCATCGTCTTTTGAACTGACAGATTTATCGCAGGCGGAGATAATTGCCAGCGATGAACAGATAATAAGCAACAGGATAGTTCTCATGGTTGTCTTTAGATTTATTTTTGAGTCATTGCATAAACGCCGTCCCAGTTTTCATGTGGTGGATTTTCAGCCATTTCTCTTGTTCTGTTCAATAAAACAAGCGATGGGTTTGTAGCCACACCATCATCAGGGTTGGGTTTATTGGGTTCAAGTTCGGCAGATTTTTTGAAATGTTCCATAGCGGCCGGCCAATTTTGGTCAAAATACGCTTGTAAGCCCGCTTCAAATTCTGTTTTACAAGCAAGGATAGCATCGGTAGCATCTTCTTTAAGACACATCACTTCATAGAGCATCACAGGCTGATTTCGGCCTTTAACTTTTACTTTGTCCAGAGCTCTGAATAAACAAGCATCACTACTTTTCTCAGCTTCGTCTTTGGTATGCTGGGTTACCATGGTGAAAACGCCATAATGTTTAGATCCACTTTCGCATCTTGCGGCCAGATTTACGGTATCGCCCATCATGGTGTAGTTAAACCGCTTTCTGGATCCCATGTTGCCCGTAACTGCGATTCCCGTGTTAATGCCAATACGGGTTTTTAGCTTAAAAACATCTTTCGGCCATTCTTTTTTGTTTTCTTTCCATCCGGCAATAAGCGCATCCTGAGCTTTTAGCATACGCTGAGAAACAACACAAGCTCTTAGTGCATGGTTGTCTACTTTTAAAGGCGCTCCGAAAAAAGCCACAATAGCATCCCCAATATATTTATCGAGAGTTCCTTTTTCATCGTTCAATAACGTTGTCATTGCATCGAGGTACTCGTTCATCAGTTCAACGAGTTCTTTCGGGGTTAGTTTTTCTGAAATCTGAGAAAAAGACTGTATATCACTAAAAAATGCCGTTATTTCGGTTTCGTTTCCACCTAATTTGGGATCTTCTCCTGTCTGGATTAATTGATTTACTATTTCTGGTGATACATACGACGCAAAAGCACCTTTGAGCATGGCTTTTTCGCGGCCTTCGGTAATGCTTTGTATAACCAACGTTACTATAAAAGATGATATAGTAAGGAGAATTAATCCTGAAATCGGAAGCAGGAGTTGGAATTCCGGAAAGATCAGGAGTACATAACCGAAAAATTGAAGAAGAATAATCAAGAGGGCGGCAGCAAATGCGTACACCTGCGAAAGTGATAAGAAAATAAGGGAAAACACTACAGCACTAAAAATAAGCAGCAGGTTTAAAGCAAGTGGACTCAACTCCCGAAGCCAAGTGCCATTCAGAATATTATACAAAGCGGTCGCATGAACCTCGACACCCGGAAGAGTATCACTGATGGGAGTATTCTTAAGGTCTTCGAGCCCTGCTGCACTACTGCCGATAAAAACGATTTTATCCTCAAAATATTCGGCAGGTACAAGCCCGTTAAACACATTAGCAAAGGGGATATAGCGAAAACCTTCATTTCGTCCCAGCCAGTTGAGCCTGAATTGTGACCGATTATCAACCGGTATAGAAATATTGCTGCCAATATGGAGCCTTCCTGTTTCGTAAACCAAATTTGAAGGCTGTAAATCAAGAGCATGTAAAGCGGCCGGCACAACAATAGAGGTAAGAAGGCGCCGCCGGTTTTCGCCACCATCATTTTCAGTTTTAGATGATCGTTGCAGAAGTGTATAGCGCCTTATGGTTCCATCTATGTCGGAGTTAACTTTCAGCAACCCAACAGAGAGTGCATTATCTGTGAATTCTCTTACCGGTAAAACAAGCCTTGAACGTTGAAAGAGCCCTAAACTTTGAAACTCGCCTGCATAAAAATCTGGTAAATACGTGTAAATATCTTCATCAGAATCGGTTGCGGCGGCCACTCTCTCATCGTCGAACATACCGAGGATTACATTACCTGCATTTTTTATAGATTCAGCAAAAAAATGGTCAGTGCTCATAGTGCGGATAATTTCGGTGGCATTCTGAAATCCGCTTTCTCTAAGCATTTCTGCATACACACCCGGCAGAGTATCAGCTTCGGTGTAAAGAACATCGAATATTACTAATCGGGGATTTCCGGATGAGATATAATCCAGAACTTTAGCGTCGTATTTTCTGGGCCAAAACTGAACTCTGCCTAATTGTGAAATCGAGTAGTCATCGATATCAATTATAGTAATATCACGGTGAGAAATGAAGTTATCCTGCCCTGTTGAACCTCTGATTTGTACTGCTAAATCGTCGATAACATTATCAATTGCCGGAAGCGGCGACCGCACCAACTGATCGCTGAACCACATAAAAGACAGGGTGAGCAAATAAGTTATGAGTCCGTAAAAAACCCCTTTGAAGTATTTATTTTTAAAAAATGTTGGTGTGATTTTTTTCAACGCTAAATGGTTTCCAGAATCTCTCGTGAAGCCCGTGCATATTCACTGCCGGGGAAGTTTAAGTTAATTCTGTTAAACAAACTGACTGCCCTCGAAACATTATTCATTTCAAGATAAGAGTGACCGAGGAAAAACAAGGCATCTGCCATAAAAGGGCTGTTTGGTTGTTGGTCGATATAAAGGGTGAATTTTTCTATCGCAGCTCTGAAATCACCGCTTTCGTATATTTCGAAAGCATTTTCGAGATCAACGGGTTCATCAACCGCCCAATATAATTCGCCGGGTACAGGGCGGGCTTCTACTTCGGCTGCATCTCGTCTTATACCCCCTTCTTGCTGTCTCCGATCGTCACTTTGTGATCGAAACATTTCTCTAAATCGAGAAAAAACGCCCTCGGCTTGAGCTGAACGCCTTTGTTGAAAACTAACAAGGAGTTCGCCGGCATTATGTGATTCATTATCACCAAGCAAAGTAACTTCACCGTTAGCCCATGTTATTTCAGCTCGAGAAGAAGATCCGGTTCTGACAGACTGATTATTTCTAAGTACCTGATTTAAATTTGCAGGAGTCCAAACCTCGTTGACAGTTACTTCAACTCGCCCTTCGAAATAAGTAATCTTACCAATTTCTTCATTACTCTGCGGCCAGATAGCTGCGAGTAAAAGTAAAATAATAAATGCTTTAGATGATGTTGTGTATAACATTATAATCTGATCCTTTCATATAAAAAGTCATAGAGGTCTCTAATTTCACCGTCAAGTTCTACAGCTTCATTAAAAGCACGTCTCGCCGCGTTATTGTCGCCGGTTCTGTTATATGCTTTTGCAAGGTTAACCCAAAACCGGGCTCTTGGGGCATCGCCAGAAACACTTTTCTCATAGTAATCTATGGCATTGCTATAAGAGCCTTTCAAGAAATAAATATTACCAATATTGTTATTCAGCGACCCGCTGTTTTCATTAAATTCTAACGCGTTTTTTAATACTCGAAGAGCTTCGTCGGTATTCCCGGCTCTGGCAAGCATAACCCCAAATCTGTTTATTAGGGTGATATTTCCCGGCTCAGCCTCAATGCGGTTTCTTAATGCACGTATTTGCCCATCGTTAACAAGTTGATATAAGCTGCCGAGTATGGCTTCATAGTGTCTGTTCAGCAGATTTTCAGCCGGCAGGCTTACCCTGAAATTATCGGGTATAAATTCAGAAGGCACATAAATTCTACGGGCACTTTCCATTTCTACTAATTGAGGAAGATTTCCTTCTTCAAGCTCCTGATACCACCTACTGGCTCCGCTTCTCCATGCCTCAATAAAGTCTGCACGGCCGAGAAGTGTTGTTTCGATTGGCAGCCACACCTTCCCGCCTCTGGAAATGAGTAAGTTTGGATCGAATCCCATTTGCTCGATATGGTGAGGTTCAAGCCCGGTGTCGAGAGCAAGAAAAACGTGTCCCGGTACATCTATATAAGCAGTGTTAATACCCTGGCTTTCCAGCAGATTACTTAAAAGTGTAACAAAATCATCGCACTCGCCACTTCTGAGCATAAGCGTTTCAGCGGGGAACTGAATATCATCTAAAATACCTGCTTGCAGTATGTTAGACATATTAGGATCACGTTGGTACACAAAACCACTGCTGTTCAGTGCGGTATATATACGGGCTGCGGCTGTTATTGGATCAGGAATGCCATCTACTGTTAGGGGCAGCATTGCAGCGTTTATCTCGCTGACGAATGATCTGATTTGGTTGTTTCCCGGAGAAATAAATGCGGTTAATCTTCTCTTATCTGACCAGTCTATGGCACTGCGCCTGTGCATAACAACATTTGCATTCGCGCTGTTTGTTCTTGATTCGCCCTGATAGCTATATACTACACGTACTGTTGCCTGCACATTTAAATCGTTGGCATTCTGCAAAATGTTTTCTCCAAAGGAATAATATAAAGCTACGCTTGTGTTAGAGCGAGGTGTAAGCACCGGTAAATCGATGTAGAATGTACCTCCAGAGAATCTTTGAAAAGTAACCTCAAGTGAGGCATTTGCAATTACACTTTCTGTATTGTTTTCAATTATCGCTTCACCAATTGATTGTGTTTCGGCGTAGTTTAAAAAAAGGGAAGGGAAAACGGGATTAATATTAACCCGCAACACCCGAACAGGAGGTTGATTAGCAGCGTATGAAGCGCTCTGCTCTTTTGCATTATTATATGCCCTAATATATAAATCGTTAGCAGTATCTATGGATGTAGCCCTGAAAAAAGCTTCTTCTGCGTTATAAACTAAGCCCGCGTTTGTATAGGCATTTCCAAGCTCGTACCAGTATGTGGCATTATTATGCACAAGTTCTGTAAGCCGGCTCAGGGTTTCAGCAGCTTGACTATAATTTCTTAGCCTCATATTTGTACGGCCAAACTGGAACAAGTACACCTCAAGTTCTGATACAATTGAGTTTAATATCGGTTGTGGTGCCATTCTGTTTCTGGCATTATCATAGCGCCGATTTAACTCATTTATAGTAGTTTGAAAATGCCTTACAGCCTCCTGGTATTTCCGGTCTGCATAATACGCGAGAGCAAGAAAACCGTAATACTCAGCAGCATCTGGCATATTCGTTGCTTGTTCGAGCAAAAATGTTGCCTGTGGATAATTTCCCTCTGCATACTCTGCACGGCCCATCATTGCAAGAAAACGAGGCTCATCCGGGAATTCAGTGTGCAGTTGCTGATACGTGCTTAAGGCTTCTCGGTGCCTTCCGTCTCTGTAATAGGCATAAGCTAATAACTCTTGGTATTTCGGGTTGTTGGGGTTTAATCGAAGCAGTTCAGTGTAGTTAAAAACAGCACTATTGTATTGCTCCATTGCAATCATAGCTTTTCCGGAGACTATGCGGTATTGACCCACAAACTCCTGATCGAGTCCGGGAACCTGGGTGGAGAGTTCCATTTCTGCAATATCCCGCACTCTTTCAAACTCCATCATTTCCATTAGAATATCGAGTTGTAATAACCTGTTCCGGTTAAATTCCTCATTTTTAAGAGTGGCTTTTTCAATTGCCTCGTTTATGGTATTCAGTGCCTGACTTAACCTTAAATTGAGGGTCATATAAGGCGCGCCTACAGAATTTAATGCGCGGTATAGCCTGAATTGGCCGTATGAACTTCCGGCAAGTGTTCTATTGCTTCTGTTGGTCCATGTTACCAACTTATCCCAAATAGTTACAGCTTGTGCTATTCTCTCTTCGAGGTTAGAACCAGCCATATCTCTGGATATACGATCTAATTCTCTGGTAACATCATCTTTAATCTGCTCATTTTTAACGACCAAAAGATTGTCGAGATTTTGAATAAGCTCAGAATAATTTCCGGTTCTTGCTATAGTTCTGAATAATGTAGTTAATACCTCGCTTACTTCTCTTGCCAACACATCAGATGGCTCAATCAACTCGGCAGCGGTTGCCATCATTAATGTTGTGAGTCTTGTTTGACGTCTGTTTGCCAGTATTTTACCCCATTCGATAAATTGTTTAGCAAAGTGCCTGTCGAAATCTTTATCTCTGTTATAGTAATCAAGAGCCAAAAGGTAGGCTTCGTATGCACGTTGATATTGTCCGATTTCAACAAAATGGTTGCCCAGGCCAATATAGTCTACAAAGGGTGCACTTGGTTCGCTAAGGCTTCCAGAACCCTTTGCAAGTAAAACATATTCTATGGGTTGAATACCCTGTGCCGGGTTAAAAACACTGACGGTCATATCATTACTTTCCGAAACCACATTAATATCACCGGTTGCCTGGTGCTTTATACCTATTGCAAATCCGGTTACACTGCCTTGGCTGTATGCTTGTGGTTTGAGCATTAGCCTGCTGTTTTCAACACTAAAAATTACTTGATCTAAATCCGGACGCGGAGGCCTGATTATTAATTGAAAAGCCACCATTTCAGCTCTTGAAGAATTTACATAGGTTTCAAGTCTGTATGGATTTAATACTACATTCTCCGGACGACTAAATCTGCGAACTCCAGTACCATCTCTTCCGAACCTGAATAGCAATTCAGGGTATTGAATCCTTTCTTCACTTGACTCCCACCTAAAGACCATGTATTGATTGGTATCTTCATTAAAGAGATGAATCAAATCCGACTTGTCTATATCGAACCATAAAACATCTGCCCTGCCACGTGCCGGATCTTCTCTGAATACACTTAAAGGTTGATAATCATTAAGTATTCCATCAGGACTTATCCTATAAATACCCATTGAAGGGTCTAATATGTATATATTATCATGGCTATCTGTTCTGATGTAGCGAATGGTATTTATCTCGATATGGTTCAGACGCAGATCGTAGCCTTGAAAGATTCCATTTGATGACCATTTATAGAACGTTTGTTGTCTTCTGTCACTTACTAAAATAGACCCATCAGAAAGTATTGCCAAATCATTTGGCGTTTGAAGTGGTATATCGGCATCTTGCCCAACTGAAAACTGGAAATGTCCTTCACTGTTAAACACTTGAACCTCTCGAACACGCCTATGTCTGTCAAGGACATATATACGACTGTTTTCGTCAGTTGTAACTCTATGAATTTCTTCACCTGGTATTCTGAATAATTCTCGACCAGTACTCCCATCTAATACAACGACATTACGTTGATTACCATCCGGGATATAGTAAAAGTTCCCGTTTGGAGCAAATACAGCATCAGTAAATGCTGGAACTTTAGTATCGAGCCATTCTACTCTAATTTTTTCAGTTGCAGCAATTTCAGGTTCAGTAAAATTGTACTTGTATTTCTGTACATTGTTAGCACCACTATCGATAATAAAAAAAGTATTTGGATCATGGACACCATGGGTCAACTTGGTAGCATTTCTGAATATACCCGGAGATGCTTGTCTGCCTTGTCTTCCAACTCGCTGAATCAGATTGCCGGATGGATTAAAAACCAATAAGGTTCCAGCTCTTTCATCTAAAACGGTAAAGTCTCCATTTTTGAACACAACCATAGATAAAACTCTGTCTAGAATATTACCGCCGGTACCAAGTTGGCTAATTGTCTGTGTATGATTGCCAGCTTCGTTGAAGATATGGACTTTAGCATCTCTGGTCTCCATGACATAAAGGTTATTACTGCCATCAACTCCTATAGAAACAGGATTGCTGAAAGCTCTGGTAGGACCCATTGTCGGACCACTTACCCAATTTAAAAACACCCCCTGATCATCATAAATATCTACCCTGTTGTTTCTATCATCGAGAACATATAGGTAGTTGTCTCTGTCTATTGCAATATCTCTGATATTTCTGTACTGTCCTGGTGCTCTTCCACTTTCGCCAATTTGA
>SLDG01000084.1 GCA_007125355.1 Balneolales bacterium
TAGGGTGAAGCGTTTTTTTAATTTGGATACGAATACATACAAAGACGGCGACCTCGATGGAAAAACAAAAGAATTACTTGGATTAACTGCTTCAGCGGTGTTGAGATGCAACGACTGTATTGATTACCATCTTGAGCAATGCGCAAAAAACGGCTGGACTAAAGCAGAAATAATTGAGGCACTAAATGTAGCTCTCGTTGTTGGCGGCAGCATCGTGATCCCACATTTTCGCCACGCCGTAGCAACACTCGAACTCCTGGAAGAAGAAGGAACACTAAAATAATCTGCGAAAATCCCCGAAATCAGAGTGAAATTTTAATTTCTCGCAAAGGCGCAAAGACGCAAAGTATCAAAGAAGTAAATAACGATTCTGGTACATCAAGAATCTGCGCAAATCCGCGAAATCTGCGTGAGGCTTTAAATTTCTCGCAAAGGCGCAAAGTATCAAAGAAGTAAATAACGATTCTTCTACATCAAGAATCTGCGCAAATCCGCGAAATCCGCGTGAAACTTTAATCTTATCAAGTGATTTTACCCAGCGCCTGTTCTATATCCGAGATAACATCTTCCGGATGTTCAAGCCCTACAGATATACGAATTAGCCCGGGAGTTATATTTACAGCAAGCCGCTCTTCTTCCGTCAATTTAGAGTGTGTACTGCTTGCCGGATGCGTAGCAATGCTTCGCGTATCCCCAAGGTTAGATGACCTCGTTATCATCTTCAATCCATCCAAAAAGCGCTGGCCAGCCTCCAAACCGCCTCGTAATTCAAAACTGACAATCCCGCCACCAAGCCGCATTTGTTTTTTTGCTAAATCATATTGAGGATGGCTTTCCAAAAACGGATAAAGCACATTACTGATTTTGGCGTTTTGACTTTCAAGAAAATGCGCAATGGCCAGAGCGTTCTCGCAGTGCCGGTCCATTCTCACTGCCAAAGTCTCCAGGCTTTTAGAGATAACCCACGCGTTAAACGGACTCATTGACGGCCCTGTATGTCGGTTAAAGAAAATAACCTCATCAATCAGTTCTTTTCTTCCTGCTACAATTCCACCGAGGACACGCCCCTGGCCATCCATAAATTTAGTAGCGGAGTGGGTGATAATATCAGCTCCGTATTTTGCAGGCTGTTGCAGGTAGGGAGTGGCGAAACAATTATCTACATTCAGCAACAGATTATGTTTGCGAGCAATTTTACCGGCTTTTTCAAGATCAGTGATGCTCAATCCCGGATTGGACGGAGTTTCGAGCAATATCATTTTGGTTTCAGGCAAAATGTGTTTTTCCCATTCATCACAGTGAACCGGATCGACATAGGTATGCGTGATGCCCCAACGAGGCAATATTTGCGTCAGAATTTGGTGTGTGGATCCAAAAACGGCCCTTGACGCAATTAAATGATCTCCCTGTTTTAAAAACGCCGCGATACTCGTAAAGACTGCCGCCATGCCGGTAGAAGTGGCAAAAGCAGCTTCAGTACCTTCCATCAGACACACCTTCTCTATTAACTCATTTGTATTGGGATTGGAGTATCTGGAATAAATATTTCCTTCTGATTCTCCCGCAAATAATGCCCGCATTTCTTCGGCGTTGTCAAACCGGAAACTGGAAGTAAGATACATGGGCGTAGAATGTTCTTTTTCACCGGTTATTTCGGTTTGTGTGCGTATGGCGTTTGTCTCGAAATGTGGTTTTTGCATGGATTAATGAGTTATTTTTATTTTCTGGAAAGAGAAAATAAAAATAAAATGAATGTGATTTGATTGTTTCTTTCAAATTGAAAAGTCCTTATATTTAAAGTCTGTCAACAAACAGAAATCTGCGCCGGTAGCTCAACTGGATAGAGCACCTGACTACGGATCAGGAGGTTGGGGGTTCGAATCCTCCCCGGCGTACTTGGTACAAAATTAGTTATTTTGTATTTACAGCCATCCGGAAGGAATTTCGGGTGGCTTTTTTGTTTTATGGATGTTTTTAATGGCCGCTTTACCATCACATTCCATATTGATTTTAAAACCCATTTTACCTATCTAAGGGCAAGGAGCACATTCCAAAAAACTAACCCGAACAGAAACTGATTTCGACATAATGATGAAAAAGCCATTTCTTACTCTCTTGATTCTTTTGATTATGACAATTTCAAATTCACCCGCGCAATTTGACCGTTTAAATGAGCATTTCATAACAAGGTCAGAGGTGATTGCCGCAAACGGAATGGTAGCTACAAGCCATCCTTTGGCTGCTCAGATAGGACTCGATATCTTGAAAAACGGCGGTAATGCCATAGACGCTGCGATTGCTACAAACGCTGCAATGGGATTGATGGAACCTACCGGAAATGGAATCGGCGGAGATTTATTCGCCATAGTCTGGATAGAAGAAGAGGGGAAATTGTTCGCGATTAATGCAAGCGGAAGATCTCCCATGGGCTTATCCTATGATCAACTAATGAAAGAATTAGAGGCCATGGATGAAAACCGGATTCCGCCTTCTTCATTGCTGTCAGTTTCTGTTCCCGGCGCTGTGGACGGTTGGTTTGAATTGCATGATAGATTTGGGCACATGCCGATGTCAGAAATTTTGCATCCATCAGTTCAATATGCGGAACAGGGATTTCCCGTGCCGGAAGTAATTGCTGACGCCTGGAGGCGAAGTGTGCGTTTTTTATCAGGCAGAGAAGGGGCATTTCTGGAAACTTTTTCTATTGATGGCCGCGGTCCCGAGAAGGGTGAAATTATGAGGAATCCCGATTTGGGCAATACCTATCGTTTGCTTGGCGAGATGGGAAGGGATGTGTTTTACAGAGGGGAAATCGCTGAAAAAATTGATGCATTTATGCGCGAACACGGCGGTTATTTAACATTTGAGGATTTCGTCGCGCATCGCTCAGAGTGGATTGAAACCATAAGCACAAATTATCGGGGATATGAAGTGCACCAAATCGGTCAGAATAATCAGGGAACAGCTGTACTTCAAATGCTGAATATTCTGGAAGGATTTGATCTGTCCGAAATGGGATTTAATAGTCCTGAAGCGTTGCATGTGATGATAGAAGCTAAAAAGCTTGCTTTTGAAGACAGGGCAAAATTTTACTCAGATCCCGATTTTAATGAACTGCCTTTTGATGAACTCATCAGCAAAGAATATGCTGAAAAACGACGGGCTTTAATCTCCGACAGAGCTATGGAAAGAGTGACAAGCGGCGTGGACGGACTGAAAGAAGGCGGCACGATTTTCTTGACCACCGCAGATTCCCAAGGCAATATGGTATCCCTGATTCAAAGTAATTTCAGGGGGATGGGCACCGGATTTGTGGCTCCCGGCACAGGTTTTAGCCTGCAAAACAGGGGAGAGTTATTCTCACTTGATCCGAATCATCCGAATGTGTATGAGCCGGGTAAAAGGCCATTCCATACAATTATTCCCGGTTTTGTGATGAAAGATGGTAAGCCCTGGTTTACTGTTGGTGTTATGGGCGGTGAATTTCAGCCGATGGGCCACGTTCAGATTTTGGTGAATATGATTGATTTCGGAATGAATGTACAGGAAGCAAGCGATGCTATTCGATGGCTGCACACAAACTCAACGGAGCCCACAGGTAGGTTTGATGAGTATCTTAATGATGGCGGCTTGGTTCGGTTTGAGTCAGATATTGATCAAAGCATTGTGGATGCTCTCAGAGCAATGGGACACAACGTTGAAATTGGCGGTGGTTTTTATGGCAGATTTCAGGGGATTTTACTCGACCACGAAAAGGGTGTGTATATCGGAGGAAGCGAAGCCCGCGCTGATGGGCAAGCTGTTGGGTATTGAATCTTCTAATCGAATACCGTTGGCCCTTGGTATCCCCGCATAAACTCAGCGGCCTGCATTGCTTTTTTACCCTGATATTGTACTTTGGTCAGGCATAAGGCACGGTCACTGCACATCACGAAAACATTTCCCTCGTTTTCAAAAAGTTCTCCAACGGGTCTGTTTTCGTTAGTTATGATATCAATTGCAGATGCGAGTAATTTCATCTTATTACCGTCTAAAGTAGCGTATGCTGCAGGGAAGGGGCTTAATCCCCGGATATGATTATGTACCACCTCAGCGGAACGGTTAAAGTTTACCACACAGTCGTCATCGAATAGTTTCGGGGCTTTCGTAGCTTTGGAATCATCTTGTTTGATAAAATCACTAAAACCATCTGCGAGCATGTCAATCGCCTCGGTTATCAAATCGCTACCGGATTCCATCAGCCTCGAATACACCGAGCCCGTAGTTTCATTTTTTCCAATAGGCATAGAATTCTGCTTGATTATGCCTCCGGTATCCATGCCCTTATCAAGCTTAAAGACCGTGCATCCCGTCTCGGTTTCCCCATTCAATACGGCATGATGAATAGGCGCGGCCCCGCGGTATTTTGGCAGGAGAGAGGCATGCAAATTTACAGAACCAATTTTAGGAATTTGGAGCAGGGATTCAGGTAAAATTTTAAAAGCGACTACCGCAAACAGGTCGGGATTGAGTTCATGAAGTTTGGCAGAAAGTTGTTGACCCCGCATATTATCACATTCAATTACCGGTATGCCAAGTTGCTGCGCAGTAGCCTTAACAGGTGTAGGTGAGAGTGTGCTTCCACGGCCTCTCTTTTTGTCTGTGCCGGTCACAACAGCGCAAATGGTATGTATACTTGCCGCGAGCTTCTCTAAAGAAGGCACAGCAAAATCCGGCGACCCCATAAAAACAATGTTGAGTCTGCGCATTTTTAACCCGGATTATTCACCAAGAAATTTTCTCGTTAGCAAGGCGAAGGGGGAAAATCAGCGGAAGGGTACCTGAGTACCCTGAGCACGATTTTTCAACTTCAACGCAGCTAACGTGGAAATTTCGCAGCCTTTTAACCACACCCAAATTTGAGTGTGGACAGTATTTATCTATATCGCTAGTATACAGTGATTTATCTTTCAATTTTAACGATTTCGTGAATAATTCGGGTTATATTGGTGAGTTAGTTTTTAGGCCTGACAGGATATCCCGCTTCAATCTCTCCTGTAACCACACTATTTAGTTTCGTCTTAAGGAGCCTTTTTTTGAAAGAACCGAGATAGTCAATAAAAAGTACTCCATTCAGATGGTCAAGTTCATGTTGGAATACGCGGCTCATCCAGCCACTGAAGGTCGCGGTTTGTTCTTTAAGCTCTCTGTCGAGGTAACTGACTTTAATTTCATCCGGCCTTGTTACGCTTTCTCTGATGCCCGGAATGCTCAGGCATCCTTCATCATACGTAACTTTTTCATCACCGTTTTCAATAATTTTGGGGTTTATAAAGACGAGTTTTCCATATTTTGGTTCATCATCGTCGTCTTCGGTCATTGGGTCGGCATCAGTAACAAAAAGCTGAAGGGATTCTCCAATTTGTGGTGCTGCAAGCCCCACGCCGCTGCCATTGTACATGGTTTCGAACATGTCATCAATCAGCTTTTGCAAAGCGTCTGAATTCTCTGTAATTGGTGAAGCTTTTTTTCGAAGTACTTCATCGTTGTAAGTAACGATTGGTAGAATACTCATATAGAAGATTGTCTGTCTAAATAGTTTTGTAATAAAATGGTGGCGGCTACAGTATCTACAAGGCCTTTATCCTGCCTTTTTTTCTTTTTGGCACCGGATGCGAGTATAGCCTGCTGAGCCATTGTACTGGTAAAGCGTTCATCGAGTACATCGGTCTCTACATTCGGGAAATTTTTTTTTAACTCCCCAATAAATGATTTTACCATATCAACAGAAGACCCACTTTGTCCGCTTAAATGAACAGGCCACCCAACCACAAATTTAATAATTTCGTTGTTTTGGCCAATCTCCTGGATTTTTTTGAAAATTTCATTTCTCGCAAAAGCACCAATCGGACTCGCGATGGTCATCATCGGGTCCGATTGTGAAAGGCCTGTCCTTTTTTTTCCAACATCCAATCCAAGGATGCGTTTTGGTTTATTCAAGGGATAGCGTCAGTCTAATGGTTGGCGTAAAAACTCTTTTAGTAATTTACTTGGCTTGAAGTGAGTTTTACGATGCTCAGGAACATAAATAACTTCGTTAGTCTTCGGATTTCTTGCTTTGGGTTTAGCTTTTGTAATTTTTACTTCGAAGACACCAAAGTCTCTTATTTCAATTCTGCATGTTGGGTTTGCTTCCATCATGGTCTCTCGCAGGGCAACAATAACATCATCTACCCACGGCTCAACTTGTACCATTGGTAAATTCTTTTTTTCTGAGATTTTCCGAACAATGTCTCTTTTTGTGTATGTCATGATAAATCTAAAGCTCCATTTTTTGTATACTATTGATTTTTTTGGAATAAATGCGTTTTTCAGTAATAATATAACATAGAATTCTGTCTATAACGTGTTAAATATTTTAAAACAAGGGCTAAGGCTATGTTTTAATTACTTAAAGTTATAAAGTTTCCGGAAAATAAACAAGCGTTTAATTGTTAGGAAAGGTTTCTATTCGAATCGATAAGCCTGTTTGATGCCGTCTATATTCATAATTTTTTTGATGATCATTTCAAGATGTTTTAAGTCTTCTACATAGAGAATAAGGGTTCCTTCGAATATGCCGCTGTCACTGCTTACATTGATACTTTTCATATTCGTTTTTAGCGAATTCGATATAAGGCTCGAAATGTCGTTAATCAATCCTACTCTGTCTTCTCCAATAATTTTTAAAGCTCCTATGAATTTGCTGCCGGCCGGTTTTGACCATGAGACATCTACAATATGCTCGGGTTCTGTTTTTAGAAGGTGTCTGAGATTATTACAATTCGTACGATGTATTTTTAATCCACCTGCACGACTGATATAACCGACCACGTCATCTCCGGGTATAGGGTTGCAGCACTTTGAATAAGAAAACTTTATATTTGCAAGTGAGCCATCCATAACAAGCGCTTGTCTGTTTGACTCTTGCGCGGTATCAAAATATTTGTCGTCAAATTCTTCAGAGGTAATACCGGGGGGAAATCTGCTTTCATCAACTTCTTCATCAACTCTTCCCTTACTGAGAAAGCTCTTAACGGCTTTAGAAAGTTTGCCAACATCCATAGCCTCGGCACCAATGGAATACATCATAGATTGGATAGAAGCGAAGTTTAATTTCCGGGCGATTTTTGCCAGATCCTGATCAGAGATTTCAAGTTTAAAGCGGTCTGCTTTTTTCTCCCATAATTCCCGGCCTTTATCAGATACTTTCCGCTCTTCCTGCTTTATAAATTGCCGGACTCTCGACTTAGCCTTGTGCGTTGTAACATGATTAATCCAGTCGGGATTGAGGTTGCTTTTCTTTCCCGTAATTATTTCAACTTGATCTCCACTTTTCATCACATGACTAAGCGGCACCATTTTTCCATTAACTTTAGCCGCAATGGCGCGTTCGCCGATTTCACTATGTATATCGAATGCAAAATCAATAGGCGTCGAACCTTTAGGGAGTGTTCGTAATTCACCTCTTGGGGTGAATACATAAATTTCATCAGTGTAAAGATTCAATTGAAAATCTTCAACAAATTCAGTTGCTGCTTCAGGCCTTGGGTTTTCCAATACTTCGCGTACCCAATTCACAAATTTATCGAGGACAGCACTCTGTGAACCTTCTTTGTATTTCCAATGTGCTGCCAATCCCATTTCGGCAATTTCATCCATCTGCCTTGTTCTGATTTGAATCTCTACTTTACGCCCCTGACTTGTAATTACAGTGGTATGAAGCGATTGGTATCCATTTGTTTTGGGCACTGAGATAAAATCACGAAAGCGTTCAGGAATAGGAGTGTAGGCATCTGTGATGAATGAATACACCCGCCAGCAGTCTTCTTTTTTGTGAGGCTCATCCAGAATAATGCGAATAGCAAAAAGGTCATAAATTTCCTCAAACGGCTTTTGCTGCCGCATCATTTTTTTGTAAATCGAGTAGATGTGTTTTGGCCTGCCCTTTATTTCAAAATTAAACCCTGAAATATCTAATTGCTTCCGAATAGGTTGCATGAATTCGGCTATAAACTCTTCCCTTGACTCTTTTTTTTCTTTTAGTTTGCGGGAAATAAACTTAAAACCATTAGGGTCTATTGCTTTAAAGCTGAGGTCTTCAAGTTCGCTTTTAATGTTGAATAACCCGAAACGATGGGCAAGTGGTGCGTACAACTCAAGCGTTTCTGTAGCAATTGACATCTGTTTCTTTCGCGGCAGATGCGATAGCGTGCGCATGTTGTGCAGGCGGTCGGCAAACTTTATGAGCACTACTCTGATATCTTCTGCCATTGTAATGAGCAGCTTCATGAATGTCTCGGCCTGTTTGGTGTTTTTGGTTTTAAAAACACCCTTAATTTTTGTGAGCCCGTCTATTAGTTGGGCAACAGTGGGGCCAAACTCGCGATTAATATCTTCAAGTGAAACTTCGGTATCTTCAACGGTATCATGAAGTAAAGCGGCTGCCACAGAGACGTCATCTATTTTGATTTCTTCCGCAATAATTTCTGCAACTGCTACAGGGTGCAGAAAATAGGGTTCACCCGAAGCCCTGGTAATCCCTTTGTGAGAATGATAGGATAGCTTAAAAGCCCGCTCAATCAGGTTTTTGTCAAACCCTTCGAGCTGGTCATTGCACACACTTATTAAATGCTCAAGATGAAACTTTTCTGTTTCATCGAGTTGCAGGTTGTCTATATCAAATTTTGTCTTTGTTTCTGCCATACTCACAGCTTTTTATAAGGTAACGTGCAAAATATCTAAACTGTTATTTTTATCCAATTATAGAGGGGATTTATTTTTACGGCTAAGGTTAAGGCTGAGGCTAAAATCCATAAGCTGTCAATTCGAGGGTAGACTCATTTCAAGCTTGAGAATTTAGTAACACGCTTCGAATCAAATTTTGCAAAGCATACCCGAGAAATCTCCCAAGGCAGAAATTGTTTGGATGACCTTTTAGAGCTAAGCAGGCACTAATTTATATAGCTTTTCCGCAAAAAGTATAGGCTCTTCGCTAAGGAGAAACCCTTGAGGGTTTGGGCAATACAGGCTACAAAGCCTAAAACAAACCCTACACCACCACGGCAGCGGGCCTGCCTGCCGGTGTAGCCTGGCAGGGCCGCTGCATTAAACCCGTTTACGCCGGGAGGCGCGGAACGTGCAATTTTTTTATATGTATTCACCGACATCCATTTAGCCGCAATCAAAAAGTCTCCATTATCCTCAAATGGAATGCATTTATCACAAATAGTCTTTATCCCCCCAATAAGGCCGTAGTACTTTTGGTATCTCTACTTTTCCGGAGGGCTGCTGATAGGTTTCCAGAACGGCTGCCATTACGCGGGGGAGTGCGAGTCCTGAGCCGTTTAATGTGTGGAGCATTTCCGTGTCGCCTTTTTCGTTTCTATAGCGCACCATCATTCGTCGCGCCTGGAAAGATTCGAAATTCGAACAAGAACTAACTTCGAGCCAGCGTTTTTGTCCCGGACTCCACACTTCCAGATCATATTTTTTAGATTGTGTGAATCCCATATCACCTGTACACATTAGTAACCTGCGGTATGTTAAGCCTAACTCCTGCAACAGATGTTCTGCGTCTTCCCTCAGTTTTTCAAGTTCGTTGTACGATTCCTCCGGCTTCACAAACTTCACAAGTTCCACCTTGTCAAATTGATGCAATCGGTTTAATCCCCGCACATCTTTCCCGTAAGAACCTGCTTCACGCCTCCAGCAGGGGGTGTAGCAAACGTAGTTTTTGGGAAGCTCTTTTTCCTCAAAAATTTCATTACGGTGAAAGTTACTGACAGGAACCTCGGCAGTTGGGATAAGAAAGAATTCATCCCGCGGCACGGTGTACATCATGTCTTCCTTATCGGGGATTTGCCCTGTGCCTCTCGCGGAATCTTCATTCACAAAATATGGTGCCTGCAATTCGGTATATCCTCTTTCCAGTGCTTTGTCTATGAAATAGTTAATCATAGAGCGCTGTAATCTCGCTGCAGAGCCAACATAAAACGGAAAACCGGCACCTGTTACTTTTACGCCTCGTTCAAAATCAATCCAACTAAATTCTTTTGCCAGTTCCCAGTGGGGCTTTATGTAATCGGCCTCGAGTAATTCGCCATGTCGGTACACTTCTTCATTCTCTTTTTCAGTTAAGCCTACGGGAACAGATTCATGAGGGACATTCGGGATGCGTAAAAGCAAATTGCCACGCTCGGCATTTAACTGCTTTTCTTTTTCTTCAAGCTCTTTTATTTCGGCCTTCATTGCTCCGGTTTGCTTGATGTATTCCTGTGCTTGCTCTTTTTTGCCTTCGCGCATCAAAACGCTTATTTGCTTTGCAGTATCGTTATTACTTTTACGCAAGCTGTCGAGTTTATGCACGGTTTGTCGCCATTCTGTGTCTGTTTTGAGAACTTTGTCAACCACAGTTGCGTCTTTTTCGCCCTTATTGATCATTGCGGTTTTTACGATCTCGGCATTTTGGCGAATGAAGGAAATGTCTAACATAATAATTTGTCTATGTTTTGAACTAAATAGATGCTGATTGCTTCTGTTAATAATTTTGGGAATAAAGTTTTCAGAGTGCAAAAATAACCGTTCTACAGTTCTGTTAAAAGGGTGGAATGTGATATCAGGATTGATTGGCTGGTTTAAATTTAGACGTGCTGAAACCAAAAATCTATTTTTCCCTTATTTTTTAAGGCGTATATTGCAACTTAATGAGCTTAATTACACGAATTAAAACTTAGAACCATAACCGGCTATGCATAATATCGATCAAACGGACATTAGTATTCTTAAAGAGCTTCAGCGAAACGGACGCGCAAGACGCAATAAGCTTGCTGAAATTGTAGGATTGTCTGTTCCGTCTGTTTCTGAAAGAATGAAAAAACTGGAAGACCGAAATCTTATTGAGGGATACTACGCAGTTCTAAATCCCAGAAGCTTCAATTTTGATATTACCGCTTTTATCTTTGTAGAAGTCGATCATTCTTCAAATTATGATGAATTCCTCGAAGAAGTGCAAAAAGTTGCTGAGGTTTTAGAAGTGCACTCTATTACAGGAGACGGTTCTCATTTTTTGAAAATAAGAACTGCCAATACCGAATCTCTGGAAAAGCTATTGTCTAATATCCAGGCTATGTCGGGAGTGAAACGTACAAGGTCTAACATAGTTTTGAGTACATTTAAGGAAACCAGAGAACTACCCATCAGTCTTGAGTGAAAACCGTTTTAACATCTCTCTTATACCACTCCTGTTAACGTGCTGGGTTGTTGCATTCTCTGTACCGGCGCAGGCACAGTTGCAAATGGTGGCACATTGGCAGGAACCTGCATCTCAAATCGAGATTGAAGAGCAAGCGCGCATCTTACTTGACGCTGGAATTCGAACCATCGTACTAACCTCAAGTGTAAGAACTACAACTGCATCATATTTATATGATCAGGGATTCGATGTAATAGCTGACCCCAAGTTCAATTATCTTCACCGGAAAAACTTTATAAATATCAGTGATAACAAAGAGCGCATAGCAGACGCTTTTTTTGCAGATAATATTTTTATTGGGATTTTATCAACTTCGTGGTCGGCATTTTATTACACACCTCTAAAACAGTCTCTTAGTGATTTCCGAACGCGAATTCAGGCAAACAGGCCCGATGCAACACACTACATCCTCGCCGGAACATACTTAGAGGATAACGTATTTGCCGGATTCAGGCAGATTGTTTTTTTTACGGATGAAAGAGAGCCTGCTTTTTACACCAATGCAACCGGGGTTTATACTGATTTCGATTTTTCTGAAAATGACCTGCACGCTTCAGAACAATTGCTTTCAAACCTGTTAGATAACTTTTCTGATAAAGAAATTTGGTTCAACGCGAATCATTTTATTGATGCCGTTGATACGAAGCCACAAATAATCAATCTTTTCAAAGAGTATGCAACACAATCAGAACCTAAGTTTCCTTTGCCTGCTCCCGATTCTGAAAACAGGTCTGCCAATTTTGGTGTGCTCATTTTGGTGTTGCTTAGCCTCACATTTGCCGTGATTTTTCGACTTGATCCGGTTTATAATAAAGCGTTTTTCAGGTATTTCAACAATCACCCGTTTTTTATAGTGGATGTTTTTGAGCGGCATCTGCGATTTGGACGTTTATCAGCGTTTCTGATTACGCTATTTTCGCTTTTCAGCGGATTGGCAGGAATGGAGGCCATGCGCTATGTTTTTTCAGGGCCGGCTCTGAATGGACTTACCTTAAATTATGAAATTTTTGCCTCGAACACGGGACTCTTCCTCTTTTTTGCATTGTTGAATCTTGGCCTGAATGCAATTTCAATAGCATGGATTTCGGCAACCTGTATACGAACTGATGTTATCCCACAAACTGCAGCACTTGTTTTATGGCCACAGCATATTTTGATTCTCGTAAGTATGTTAACCGTTGTTTTTGTGTACGCGGGATATTCGCCCTTTGTGGTGTTAATTGCGTTAGCCTTATTAATAATCCTGCCATATTTGAGTTTTTATTTTGCCTCAATGGATTTTGCCCAAAACCCAACATTATCGCCTGGGTTACATCATTTACTTACCTCAATTCTCTTCACAGTTGTAGTAGTTTTAATCATTGTTGTCATTTACAATTACAGCTACTTTTTCCAGGCCGTTGAGTTGATGCTGTATAATTGGTACACCCTGAAATAAAAAAA